>CAYWUD010000220.1:0-3027 GCA_964461355.1 uncultured Pseudomonadales bacterium
CGACTGCGTGGTCTGGGGATCCTGCGCCGAGGGGGCCTCGTCGCAGAGCAGCACCTTGGGGTTGACCGCCCGCGCCCGGGCGATGGCAACCCGCTGTTTCTGGCCACCGGAGAGCTGATTCGGATACTGATCGCGCTTTTCGCTGAGCCCGGTCAGCTCCAGCAGCGGCTCGACTGCCGCACGGATGTCGGCGGCACTGGCGCCGGTCAACTCCAGCGGCAGCGCAATGTTGTCGTAGATGGTGCGACTTGAGAGCAGATTGAAGTGCTGGAAGATCATGCCGATCTGATGGCGCTGAGCGCGCAGAGCCTTCTCGTCGAGCGCTGTCAGCTCGATACCATCGACAAAGACGCGCCCCTCGCTCGGCCGCTCAAGCAGATTGACGCAGCGGATCAACGTACTCTTGCCGGCGCCGCTGGTCCCGATCACACCAAAGATCGCGCCAGCGGGAACCTCCAGATCGACCCGGTCCAATGCCCGCACGGCACTGGCACCGCTGCCGAAGCACTTGCTGATATTTTCCAGTTTGATCATGACAGATCCCGTGACATGGTTTGTGCACGGCTGTTTGGACAGGGAGAACGGCGAAAAATGGCCAGGCAGGAGTCAGAGAGGCGGAAAAAGCCCTTCTTTTAGCTGGATTTATTGCGCGCCCGCAAGCCGAAGTCCAAATCAGCGCGATTACAACTGTAGTTCACCGCAACCTACCCAGCAGGACCGTTACCCGCAAGCAGTCTTAAAGCTTCCTTGCCAAGCCATACATGAAACTGACAGAGCGCTTACAGCCTGGGCTGATACCTGCTGGTTATAGCAGAGCTCTGCCAATGACAGACTGGCATTGGGCGCACAGGAGCCGGGCTGATAGTTTCACGGGTGTTGGGGGCCGCGATGGCAGACGCAGCCTCCATTTCCACTACTTATGGGGAGGCCTTTGTCTACAAAGGTCTTTTTTTTTGCCGTCAAAGGCCCTCGCCGTAAGCAAGGGCCCTGTCGGACTGAACGATCAGGCCACCTGCGGCTCCAGAGCACGCAGCTCGGCGGCCGCTTCAGCCTCCGCTTCCGCTTCAGAGGCCGCATCATCGCTGGGCAGAATGCGGTTCAGCAGCAGTGCGCTGATCGACCCGGCGGTAATCCCCGAACCGAACACCACCTCCACAAAGGGCGACATCCCGTGCAGCAGTTCCGGGCGCACCGTAACCGCCATGCCAAAGGCCACCGAAATGGCGATGATCAGGCTGTTGCGCTTGGTATGCGGAATACGGCCCAGAATCTTCACACCTGCGGCCACGATCATGGCAAACATCACCAGACCTGCGCCCCCCAGTACCGGCTGAGGAATGGTCACCACAATGGCTGACAACATCGGGAACAGCCCCGCCAGCAGCAGCAGGGCGCCGGTCAGAGCAACCACATGGCGCGAGGCCACACCGGTAATGGCAATGACGCCGACATTCTGGCTGAAAGAGGAGAACGGCGTGGTGCTGAACAGTGCCGCCAGCGCGCTACCGAGGCCTTCGCAGAAAATACCGCGCGACAGCTTCCTGCCGGTAAGCTCGGTCTCGGTGGCATCACTGATCGCCAGGAAGTTACCGGTCGACTCCATCACCGTCACCAGATAGGCGATCGACATGCCGATGATACCGCTGATGCTGAAGGTCATGCCGAACTTGAACGGCTGCGGAATGGCAAACAGCGGCGCCGAGGCCACCGGCGAGAAGTCGATCATGCCCAGCGCCCAGCAGGCCAGATAACCGGCAAACATGCCGATCACGATCGCCGCGGCAGCAAAGATGCCGCGCCCCCACTGCGCCAGCGCCACCACCAGCGCCAGCACGCCAAAGGCCACACTGATATTGAGCGCCGACGCGTAGCCAGGCTCACCCACGTGACCGCCGGCAAACCAGTCCACGGCAATCGGCAGCATCGACAGACCGATCATCGCCACCACGGTACCGGTCACCACAGGCGGAAACAGCTTGCGCACCTGGTGCATATAGCGGCTGCCCACTAGCATCACCAGTGAACCGATCAGCGATGCCCCCATGATGCCGGCCACCCCCTGTTCACGACCGATCACGAGGCCCACCGCGACAAAGGTAAAGCTGGTCCCCATCACACAGGGCATGCGCGCCCCGATGGGGCCTGTGCCCTTGCACTGAATGATGGTCACCACACCGGAGATCAGCAGCGCCGAACTGACCAGCACCACGGTATCTTCAGTACTCAGCCCAAGGCTACCGCCGACCACCAGAGGTACGGCGATAATCCCACCCAACGCAGCCAGAAGATGCTGCAATGCCAACAACAACGAGGTTACAAACGGCGGTTTGTCCTCGATTTTATAAAACAGGTCCATAAGACCCTCCGGGATTATTATCAGGAACGGCCGGTTCTTGTTGCGGCAAACCGGGCACGCCCTCGCTATGATTCCCGTTCCCCACCGAACGCCGAAATCAGCGCACAGCAGTCATACGACTGCCGAGGCTCCGTCACCGGTAGCAGAACGGAGCACAGGGATTCTATGTGGGCAGGAGCACAGACCGCGACAGCTTGTTCCCGTGGCACGGTGAACGCACTGCAGCGGCTAAGACAGACGCCTTGCGGCCCTGACCACCGATCCCGATCAAGTCCGGTCCACGGAGATGCACTCGCGCGTTCCGGGCTTGATCCGGCCCCCAGGGGAGCCAAGGCCGCAGTCTACAAGGCGCGTCTGAACTGAATCTGACCAGATCTGACCCAGATCAAGAGGCCGCATTGCGGCCCCGAGTAATCGCGGGTACAAAAAAAGCCGCCACGGTAAACCGTGGCGGCCTTGACTGGAGCGGGTGATGGGAATCGAACCCACGTTAGAAGCTTGGGAAGCTCCTGTTCTACCATTGAACTACACCCGCAAACTCGGCCCGATTCTAACCAACAAAAGACGAGCCTGACAAGCCATTTTCCGTCCCCTAACCGCAGCCGACTTCGGCCGGGATGGGTGTAGAATGGCGTTTTCCCCTTGCGGCAAGACGCTCCCATGCTCAGTTA
>CAYWUD010000220.1:3037-4384 GCA_964461355.1 uncultured Pseudomonadales bacterium
CGTCACGGCTACCACGCCGGCAATCACGCCGACCTGCTCAAGCATCTGGTCGAGGTGCAGATCCTCCAGACCCTGGCTCAAAGGCCAAGCCCTTCTGCTATATCGACAGCCATGCCGCCGGCGGCTATTACGATCTTAGGGGCGATTTCGCGTCGAAAAACGCCGAGTTCGAAACCGGTATCGGATGCCTCTGGAACCAGGCGCCGTTACCCGAAGCCCTGCTCGACTACCTCGAGGTCGTACGCGCACTCAACCCAGACGGTAACCTGCGCTACTACCCCGGTTCTCCGGCTTTCGCCCGCGAGCTGCTGCGACCCGATGATCGCGGCTGGCTGTTCGAGTTGCACAACCGCGAAGTGGACGTCCTGCGCGGCAATTTTGCCGACGATGCACGTTTTCAGATCCGCCACGAGGACGGTTTTGCCGGACTCAAGGCGCTGCTGCCGCCGCCGATCAAACGCGGACTGGTCCTGATCGACCCGCCCTACGAGCTCAAGACCGATTACCAGAGCGTGGTGCACGCGGTGCGCGAAGCGCACAAGCGCTTTGCCACCGGCATTTACGCCATCTGGTACCCGCTGCTGCGGGACAATCCCCATCAGGCTCTGCTGCAGGGGCTCGAGCGCAGCGGCATCCGCCGCCAGCTGCGGCTCGAGCTCAGCATCGCCCCGGAAGGCTCGTCGGGCATGCGCGGAAGCGGCATGCTGGTGATCAACCCGCCCTGGCAGCTGGATGAAACCTTTACCCAGCTGCTGCCGGCACTCTGCCCCCTGCTCGGGACGGACAGCCAGTACCGGGTGCAGTGGCAGGTCGGCGAATAACCGCCTGAATCAGAGGCTGTAGAGCGGCCCGCCGCGTTCGATCTGGGTCAGATACAGACGCAGGTCCAGCTCGCGCTGATGGTAGTCCGGCAGCATATGGCAACAGAGCTGGTAAAACGCCTTGTCATGCTCCCATTCGCGCAGGTGCGCCAGCTCATGCACCACCAGCATCTCGAGCAACGCCTCGGGAGCCAGCTTCAGAACCGCGGCAATCCGAATATCGTGACGCGCCTTGAGCTTGCCGCCATGACTGCGCACCGTCTGGGTATGCAGTCCCAGTGCATGCTGCAGCCGGATCTTGCTGTCATAACAGACCCGGCTCAACGGCGGTGCCTTGCGCAGGTAGCGCTGTTTGAAGGTCTGTACGTAGGCAAACAGGGCCTTGTCCGAGCGGATCTGATGGGGTTCGGGGTATTTCTGCAGCAACCAGGCGCCCAGACGCTCTTCGGCCAGCAAACGCTCGACCTGCTGCACCAGCGTGTCGGGATAGCCCTGAAGATAAACGAGTGCGCCCATGGCCCTCGGC
>CAYWUD010000221.1:0-4379 GCA_964461355.1 uncultured Pseudomonadales bacterium
ATCGCCGTCGCCGCCGCGATCGCAATGACCGCAGCGAACGCCGTGAACGCAGTGAACGCAGTGAACGCAGTGATCGTAGCGAACGCGCTGAACGCAGCGAGCGTAGTGATCGTAACGAGCGCGCTGAACGTAGCGAACGTAGTGATCGTAACGAACGCGCTGAACGTAGCGAACGTCGTGATCGCAACGAGTCACGCCGTGATGCTCGCGATGACAGGAACCAGGAGCAAAAGCGCAGCCAACGCCCGTCCCGCAACGAACAGGACGTACGCGAGCAGGATGCGGAGCAACCGGCCAACGAGCAGGCTCAGCGCCGTCCGCGTGATGCCCAGCGTCGTCGCAACAACCGTCCGTCTCAGCGCGATCAGGTTCAGGCTTCCGAAAACCTGCCGCCGCAGTCCGAGCTGAAACCGGTTACTTCTGCCGTTGAGCAGGCAATCGAAGAGCAGACCCACAAGCCTGCCCCGGCCAGCGAAGCGGTCATCCCGGCAGCCGCCGCTGTCGAAGAAAAGGTTGCCGTTCCCGCGCCGCAGGCCAGCAAGGTATCTCCGCGTACCCCGATTTTCGAAGTACGCGCAGAACAGGCCGAATCCGCGGCACAGCAACCGGTTCCGGAAGCCAAGGCCTCAGCCGCAACCACCGCCGAGCCCCAGCAGGCCAGCGATGCCACTCCGGCTCCGGTCGCGGAGCACTCAGCGGCTAAAGAAGCCCCGAAGGCCGACGCAGCTCCGGTAGAGGCCAAGGTCGTTGCAGAACAGGCACAGGCACAGCCCCAAGATGATCCGCAACCGGCACAGCAATCTACCGCAGCCGTAGCACCGGCATCTGAATCCAAGGCCGAAGCCGCTGCGCAAGCACCGGCCGCTGAGCCTGCCGATACCGGGAGCGACAAAGCCGAGCAGCCGCGCCGTCGCCGTCGCAGCCGCCGTGCAGTGAACGACCCGCGCCTCCAGCGAATGTCCGCTGCCGCCAGAATTGAAGGCGCGCCGTAAGCCATGGTTGAGGAACACTCGTAACCGAGAGTGGCGCGGGCTCGCCCGCGCCACAGCGCTAAAAAAGTGCAATAAAAAACGGGAAGCTCAGGCTTCCCGTTTTTTATTGCACGAGCAAGTACTCAGTAGATTCTCGGCTCAATTTCGAGTGCGACCCCATAGCGCGCCTGCACCGCTTCTCGCACATGATCGGCCAGGGCCAGTAATTCCCCTGCCCGCGCACCACCATAATTGACCAGCACCAGAGCCTGCTCGGCATAGACGCCGACAGCCCCCTGGCGTAACCCCTTAAGGCCTGCCCGATCGATCAGCCAGCCAGCCGCAAGCTTAACCCCTTCCTCGGCAGGAAAGGCGACAAGGTCCGGATAACGGGCTTTCAAGGCAACAAAATCGGCCTGCTCGACAACCGGATTCTTGAAAAAACAGCCTGCGTTGCCAAGCACTTCGGGATCAGGCAACTTGCTGCGTCGCAGCGCTTCGATTTCCTGCGCCAGCGTGTGGGCACAGAGATCCTCATACGAGCAAAGCCGCTGCAACGGACCGTATTCAAGCACCGGATTAAAGGCACGCTCGAGCAGAAAAGCCACATCGGTGATGATGAAGCGATCCTTCAGGGCCTGCTTGAAGATCGACTCACGATAGCCAAAACCGCAGGCTTCTCGGGTAAATTCACGCACTGTGCCCGTAGCAATCTCGACCGCACGTACGGCATGCAGTCTGTCGGCCACCTCAACCCCATAGGCGCCGATATTCTGGATCGGCGCCGCACCGACATCACCCGGGATCAGCGTCAGATTCTCCAGGCCATGCCAGCCACAGGAAATCATCTGGGCGACAAACTCATGCCAGCACTCACCCGCACGCGCCCAGACCAGCGCCTGATCATCGAACTCTTCGAGCTGCACACCTTTAAGACCGATACGCAGAACCAGCCCCGGATAATACTCGCCCAGCACCAGATTGCTGCCGCCGCCAAGGGGCAGTACCGGCAGATCTTTGCTGCGCGCGAAAGCCAGCGCCTCAGCCAGATCCTGATCTGTAGTGATGTCGGCGAAATAGGCCGCTCGCGCCTCGAGCTTAAGACTGTTCAAATGCGTGAGGGAACGGTTCTGCTCAATCATTAGGGCACAACCCATGGGTGCTGATCAGATAATCCAGCAGCGCCTGACCGCCTTCTTCCACCAGATCGAGCACGCGATCAAAGCCTGCCGCACCGCCATAATAGGGATCCGGTACTTCCTGCTCACCAGTTTCGGAGTAATCGAGAAAGAGGCCGATCTCTGCCTGGCAGGCATCTGGCGCCTGCTGTTCCAGCACCGCAAGATTGCTCTGATCCATCGCCAGCAGATAATCGAACCGACGATAATCATCGGCCACCACCGGACGGGAGCACAGAGTGCTCAGGTCATAACCACGGGCGGCGCCCACCTGCTGCGCGCGCAGATCAGGCGCTTCGCCCTGGTGACAGCTCGAGGTGCCCGCAGAATCGATCTCGATCAGATGATCGAGCCCTGCACGGCGCACCTGACCCGCAAACACCGCATGGGCCGTAGGCGAGCGACAGATATTGCCCAGGCACACAAAAAGAACCCGGATCACAGGTCCGCTCCGCGCATCAGCGCACAGACGCGCGCCAGATCAGCCGGTGTATCGACCCCGCCAGGGATCGGAGCGCAGGCTTCGGCAACATGAATGCGTTCACCCTGATAGAGCACGCGCAGCTGCTCGAGGCACTCGATCTGCTCCAGCGGAGCCTGAGGCCAATCGACAAAACGATTCAGCAGCCCCACACGGTAGGCATAGATGCCGATATGGCGCTGCCAGCAGCGCATCGTTTCGGGCAGCTCGCGCGCTGCGGCAAAACGGTCGCGATCCCAGGGAATGGTCGCGCGGCTGAAATAGAGCGCCAGACCATTCGCATCAGCCACCACCTTGACCGCATTCGGATCAAACAGCTCCTCGCTCGAGCCGATCGCTTCACTCAACGTGGCGACCTGCGCTTCCGGATGAGAGGCCAGATTATCAGCCACCTGATTGATCACCTGCGGCGGAATCAGCGGCTCATCGCCCTGCACATTGACGATGATCGCATCATCGGCAAGGTTCAGCTGCGCAGCGACTTCCTGCAGACGATCGGTACCTGACGGATGATCGCTACGGGTCATGCAGTACTGGCCGCCGAAGGCCGCTACGGCATCGGCAATACGCGCATCATCGGTCGCCACAATCACCTGATCCGCCGCACTTTTCAGCGCCTGAGCATACACGCGCTGGATCATCGGCTGCCCGGCCACATCGGCCAGCGGCTTGCCCGGCAGGCGCGTGGAGGCATAACGGGCGGGAATGACAACGGTAAACTTCATCTCAGTCAAGACGCTCTTCAGAGGTAAGGGTACGGGCCTGATTTTCCAGCATTACCGGAATATCGTCACGAATCGGATAGGCGACACCGCAGGGTCTGCAGATCAGTTCCTGCTGGTCACGCTCATAGCGCAGCTTGCCCTTACAGACAGGGCAGGCCAGAATCTCGAACAGTTTTTTTTCCATGGACACCTAGCCTTTGAGCTCGATGCTGAGCTGGCGAATGCGGCGCAGCAGAGCTTCGGTAAATTCCTCGGGCAGTACCGCCTCGATATCAAGCGACCAGAACTGCTCGCCCGCAAAGGGGCGGCACTTCACCGCATCTTTGGCGGTCATTATAACGGCTCTGGATGCAAGCGCAGCAAAGTCTGCAGCGCTGTAGGGGTGATGATCGGGAAATGGATAAGGCTCAACCTCGATACCGAGTGCGCGCACCGTGGCAAAGACACGCTCGGGATTGCCGATCCCGGCCACCACAGCTACGGCTGCGTCCGTAAAGGGCGCCATCTCGATGGCAACACGCTGATCGCTTTTGATATTCCGCCAGCAGGCAGGCTTGAGCGCCATTACGCTGTAGGGCACTGCAAGTGCTTTGGACGGTGCGCCGTTGACGATGACAAAATCGACGCTGCTCAGTCGATCGACCTCTTCGCGCAGCGGCCCCGCCGGCAGCAGACGGCCATTCCCGAGCAGGCGCGCGCCATCAAGCACGGCAATTTCCAGATGGCGCTGCAGTCCATAGTGCTGCATGCCATCATCGGCAATGATGAGGTCGCAGGCCGTTTCACGCAGTAGATACTGCGCCGCCTTGACGCGCTCGGGCGCAATCACCACCGGAACACCGGTCGTCTGTGCCAGCAGCAGCGGTTCATCGCCATAATGAGCGGCGTCACCGTCCGCCGGCACCTGGGCCGGATAATGCTCGAGCCTTGAACCATAGCCGCGGCTGATGATCCCGGGGCGATAGCCCTCGGCGATCAGAAGCTTGACCAGCGTCTGCACCAGTGGCGTCTTACCGGTACCGCC
>CAYWUD010000222.1:0-4363 GCA_964461355.1 uncultured Pseudomonadales bacterium
AATCCGCTCTTGGCGGGCATGAAACATCTCAATCGCCTGGAACAGGTGCTGGCACGTTCGGAATGGGATGACGTCCGCTTTCAGGAGGGGCTGGTGCTGGATTTGCGTGGCCATCTGGTCGAAGGCACAATGAGCAACCTTTTTCTGGTGCGCGCGGGCCGATTGCTGACACCGGATCTTGCGCAGGCCGGTGTGGCAGGCATCGCCCGGGGTGAGATTCTCCGCCGTGCCGCAGGCTGGGGGCTGTCGGTCGAGGTTGCGGATCTTGGCCTCGAGGCGCTCGGCGAAGCGGACGAATGCTTCTGCTGCAACAGTGTCTTCGGCGTCTGGCCCGTACTGGGCTATGGAGCGCTGCGCTGGTCGCCGGGCCCGGTGACCCGGCGCATTCAATCGGAACTCAACAGACAACTCAATGATTAAAAAACTGCTTATTGCTGCAGGCGGTCTGGCTGTAGCCCTGGTTGTGGCTTGCGCCTTCGGCTGGCACTGGTTGGCCGGTCAAGGAACCCAGGTTCTGCAGCTGCCGGAATCGGGCGCTGACTTCGAGCTCAAGCGCGGCACGTCTTTGTATCGACTGGCGGCTGAACTCGAGGCGCAGGGCTGGATTGAATCGGCTGACCGCTTTCGCCTGTGGCTGCGCTTCTTTGCGCCAGATACGCCTGTTCAGGCCGGCTATTACCACCTACCTGCCGGATTGACGCAGGCCGGGCTGATGCAGCAGCTGTCCCGTGGTGCGGTGCAATCGTTCGAATTGCGCTGGGTCGAAGGCGCTACGGTAAAGCAGCTGTTGGCCGCGCTGGCGGCGGCGCCGCATATCGAAAAGACGCTGCCCCTAGATGAACCTCGGGCGGTTGCCCGTGCGCTCGGTATTGCCGAAACCAGTCTTGAAGGGCTGCTGTTTCCGGCGGTCTACAGTTACCACCGCGGCACCCGTGATCTGGACCTGCTGCGTCAGGCCGAAGCGAAGCTTCGCCAGGTGCTTGAAGACGAGTGGCAGCAACGCCAGAGCGGACTGCCCTATAAAACGCCCTATGAAGCGCTGATCATGGCCTCGATTATTGAAAAAGAGACCGGCCTGGCTGAAGAGCGTGCCGAAATCGCCGGCGTGTTTGTGCGTCGGTTGCAAAAGGGGATGCGCCTGCAGACCGATCCGACCGTCATCTACGGGCTGGGCGAGCGCTATCAGGGGAATCTTCGCCGTGGCCACCTGCGTGAGCCGACCCCCTATAACACCTATGTAATCCCGGCGTTGCCGCCGACACCGATTGCCGCTGTCGGGCGCGAAGCCATCCATGCGGCGCTGCACCCGGCAGAGGGCAAGAGTCTCTATTTTGTTGCGCGCGGCGATGGCAGCCACCAGTTTTCCCGCACGCTGGCCGAGCACAACCGGGCCGTGCGCCAGTATCAGCTGCAGCGGCGTGATGATTACCGTTCCACACCGGATACAGCACGATGAAACGAGGACTTTTTATTACCGTTGAAGGCGGTGAGGGCGCTGGCAAGAGCACCAATATTGCCTTCATTCAGGCATGGCTGCGTGATCGTGGCGTCGATTTCGTCGCGACCCGGGAGCCCGGCGGGACCGAGCGGGCCGAGGCTATTCGTGGTCTGTTGCTCGAACATCAGGCCGAGCCTCTGGCCGATCAGGCCGAACTGCTGCTGATGTTTGCCGCAAGAGCGCAGCATCTGGAGCAGAAGATCAAACCGGCGCTGACGTCCGGGCGCTGGGTGCTCTGTGATCGCTTTACCGATGCCACGTACGCCTACCAGGGGTATGGCCGTGGTCAGAGTCTTGAAACCATTACCACACTCGAGTCACTGGTTCAGGACGGCCTCGAGCCTGATCTGACGCTGTTGCTTGATCTTCCCGTCGCTCTGGGGCGAGCCCGTATTGCCGGGCGCGGTGCGCCTGATCGGATCGAGTCTGAAGCGGCCGGTTTTTTTGAACGTGTACGACGCGGTTATCTGGCGCGGGCCGAAGCGGCGCCTGAGCGTTTTGCCCTGATTGATGCCGGGCAGTCGCTGGCCGACGTCCAGCAGCAGCTCTCTACCGTACTCGAGCAGCGTCTGGGGGCGTTCCTTGACTGAGTTTCAGCCACTGCCCTGGCATCAACCGCTGCTCGAGCGCTTCAGAAGTCAGCGGGCTGCAGGTCGTCTGGCTCATGCCTATCTGTTACGCGGCCCCGAAGGCGTAGGCAAGTATCAGCTGGCCCGCGTGCTGGCTGCCGGGGTGCTCTGTCAGAATGCGGATGACTCTGCCTGTGGCCGGTGTCGCTCCTGTACCCTGCTGGCAGCAGGTACGCATCCGGACCTGCTGCAGGTTATACCCGAGACTGCCGGCAAGCAGATCCGGATCGACCAGATTCGCCAGCTGATTGCCTTCGCGGCGAAAACGGCGCAGATGGGTGGGCACCGGGTGATTCTGCTCGGTCCGGCCGAGGCGATGAACGTCAATGCGGCTAACGCGCTGCTGAAAGTACTGGAAGAGCCGGGCGCTGATACGCTCCTGCTCCTCTTCAGCCACCAGCTCGGTGACGTACTCCCTACATTACGCAGCCGTTGTCAGGTACTCTATCAGCCACTGCCCGAAGCCGATGAGGCCTGCCGCTGGCTGGCCGGCGAACAGCCGGACATCGATCCCGAACAGCTGGCGCTGGCCTACGAGCTGGCAGGCCAGCGGCCTCTTCTGGCACGGGACTATCTGGCCGGTGATGCGCTCGACTGGCGGTCGCGCATATTGGCTGATCTTGGGCAGGTTACCAAGGGGCAGGTGGCGCCGGTTGCGGTGGTGGGTCGTTGGAGCGACGTTGATCTTTTGGTACTGCTCGACTGGCTCAGCCGCTGGCTGACGGACATGGTGCGTTATCGTGAAACCCGCGATGAGACGATGCTGGGGGCGGCCGACAGCCGGGCTATGCTCAGATATATTGCTCAGAAATCGGGTAGCTGCAGATTGCTTGATTTCTATCAACAGCTGTTAGAATGGCGACGCATTCAGCGTACTCAGGGCAGTCTGAACAAGACGCTGTTGATCGAGACTATTTTAATCAGGTGGCTGCAGCTCACGTTGCCGACCACCTCATAAGGATGCGGGCATTTCGATGATTCCAGGCAAAGGCGGGCTCCGTAAAGGGATCCTTTCGCTGACCATCAAGGACAAGGCTGTGCTGTACGCGGCCTATATGGGCTTTGTTAACAACGGTGGTCTGTTTATACCGACCAACAAGTCCTACCAGCTCGGAGAGGAAGTATTCCTGCTGCTGAACCTGATGGACGAGCCGGAAAAGATTCCTGTTGCCGGCAAGGTGGTCTGGGTGACGCCGCGCGGGGCTCAGGGGAGCCGTGCCGCGGGCATTGGCGTGCAGTTTACCGATCAGGATGACAGCGCCCGTTCGAAAATCGAAACCTATCTGGCCGGCTCGCTGAAGTCCGATCGCCCCACCCATACCATGTAACCCGCGCGTAGTTGTAGTAGATGTATATCGATTCCCACTGTCATCTTGATCGTCTGGATCTGTCGCTGTACCAGGGGCAGCTCGAACTGGCTCTGGCCACCGCCCGGGTCGATGAGGTCAGCCGTATTCTTTGTGTTGCCACCAGCCTGGCCAATTGCCCCGATGTGGTTGCGCTGGCCGAACGGTTCGAGCCGGTGCTCGCGGCGGTGGGCATTCATCCGCTTGATATCGAGGACGCGTTGCCCGATATGACGGCACTGCGTACTTATCTTGAGCACCCGAAAGTGGTGGGGATCGGCGAGACCGGGCTTGATTTTCACTACACGCCAGAGACGCGTGCGCTGCAGCTTGCAAGTTTCAATGCGCACGTCGAGCTGGCCCGTGATACGCATCTGCCGCTGATCGTGCACACGCGTCAGGCGTGCGCAGAAACACTGGAACTGCTGCAGCGACAGCCGTTGCCAGGGGCCGGGGTCGTGCATTGCTTTACCGAAGACTGGGCGATGGCCCGGGCCGTACTGGATCTGGGTTTTTATATCTCCATCTCCGGTATCGTCACCTTCCGTAACGCCGATGCCCTGCGTGAGGTGGTCAAGAAAATCCCGCTTGATCGGTTGCTGATCGAAACCGATGCCCCCTATCTGACTCCGGTTCCCTATCGGGGCCAGCCCAATGAACCGCGTTTTGTGCGCGAGGTGGGGCGTTATATTGCCGGTTTGCACGGGATCGATGAAGCCGCGTTGGCCGCACAGACCCGGGATAATTTCTATCGCTTGTTTACCAAGGCACAGCCTCTGGACTGAGTTTTACCGCACAGGTCTGTCGGCTTGAGGGGGCCGACGTGAACTCGGCCCGTCTGTGCCAGAAGAATAACGAAAAGTCGACAGAGCTATGATACAGACACCGTT
>CAYWUD010000223.1:0-4357 GCA_964461355.1 uncultured Pseudomonadales bacterium
GGCTTACCGGCTGCCGCGTCAGCGGCAAGTGGGAGCGCATTCTACCGTTCCCGTTTCGGCTGTCAACCCTCTTTTTCGCTCAACCCCAAGAGGCTGATAGAGGTGCGACCGATCCGCCTGAACACTGCTGCCTTAACTGCGGCAACCGCGCCTGACGGGGGAGCAATACTAATCAAAATCGAAACGATGTCAACGCTTAGATAAAAAAGGCGTCCCTCGGGACGCCTTTTCATCAGAGCCTGAACTCCGCGCTTACACCAGTTCAAACAGATGGTGCTTACGCTTGCCCACTTTCACCAGATAGAAACGGCCATACAGACCCTTCTCGGCGGCAAAGACGTCAGGCAGACGCATGTTGTCGTCGAAACTCTTGGCTTCGCCGTTGACCAGTACCGCGCCACGACCGAGCGCATCCTTGACCTGCTTGCCGGTCGCCAGATCCACCTCTGCCAGCAGCTGGGTCATCGGCTTTTCCGCCAGCCCATCGCGCACAAGGTTCGATGCCGGCAGGCCATCCAGTCGCAGCTGCTCCAGATCCTGCTCGGACAGACTGCTCAATTCACCCGAGAACAGCGCTGCGGTAATCCGCTCGGCAGACTCGAGGCCCTGATCACCGTGTACCAGACGGGTCACTTCGCGTGCCAGGATCTGCTGTCCCTGCTTGCGCCCCTGGACCTCGGCATCTTCAGCTTCGATGCGCGCAATCTCCTCGACACTCATAAAGGTGAAGTAGCGCATGAACTTGTACACATCCGCGTCGGCGGTGTTCATCCAGAACTGGTAGAAGGAGTAGGGCGAGGTTTTGGCCGGATCGAGCCAGACTGCGCCGGATTCGGTCTTGCCGAACTTGGTGCCGTCCGCCTTGGTCACCAGCGGCACGGTCAGACCAAAGGCCTGTTCGCGGTTCTGACGGCGGGTCAGATCGATACCGCCGACGATATTGCCCCACTGATCGCTACCGCCGACCTGGATGGTGCAGCGGTAACGGCTGTTGAGCTCGGCAAAATCGAGCGACTGCAGCAGCATGTAGGAAAATTCGGTAAAGGAGATACCGGAGCCTTCACGTTCGATACGCTGGCGTACGGATTCCTTGTTGATCATGTTATTGACCGAGAAGTGCTTGCCCACATCGCGCAGGAAATCGAGCACATTCATCTGGCCGGTCCAGTCCAGGTTATTCACGACCAGCGCCGAATTATCGCCGCAGTCAAAATCAATAAACTGACTGACCTGGTTGCGAATTTTTTCAGCCCAGCCGGCCACCACATCGGTGGTATTGAGCTGACGTTCGGCCGCCTTGAAGCTCGGATCCCCGATCAGGCCGGTAGCACCACCGACCAGCGCAATCGGCTTGTGGCCTGCCATCTGAAAGCGCTTGAGTACCAGCAGCGGTACCAGGTGACCCAGATGCAGACTGTCAGCGGTCGGATCGAAGCCGCAATAAAGAACCCGTGACTGTTCCGAGATGTGATTCTCCAGCTCCTCGGCCGCGGTCATCTGATTGATCAGCTGGCGTGCCTGAAGCTCCTGCAACAGTGGGTTCTGACAATCTGTCATCTTCAACTACCTGTGTCTTTCACATGAATTCGATTTAGAAACCTTGTATGACCGCTATACAGTCAACGCGCACCATACATCAAACCGGGTTAAAAACAAGCAACCACGCATTTACGGATAAATTGGCACTTGTCCGTGAAACTTTTTCTGCTAAGAGACACTCCCATTTGTGGTTATACTTTTTCCGGCTTCAATTTGTACCCTTTATCTCCTTATGTCTTTATTAAACGCTTTATCACGCTGGTCCATCCCCCGCCGCCACCTGCTGCTTGCATCAGGCTGTGCCCTGTTTATGGGGGGCGTATTAACCGTTGTGCCTTCACAGGAGGCCAGCGCTACCCGCACCGAGATCGACCTGACGATCACACCCACCGAATCTCTGGCCCAGATCGCCAGCGCGGCGCCTGAGCCAAATACTCAGCCCGAACCTCCGCTCGCGGTAGAACCTGACTGGGACAAATACACCATTAACAGTGGCGATACGCTCTCGAGCCTGATCATCCGCGCAGGCTTCAGCGCCCGCGACGCCCTAGAGATTGCCGCCGCCGGCGAATACGGCCAGCAGCTCACCCGCATCCGCCCCGGACACGAACTCTGGATCAGTCGCGATGCCGACAACCGCCTGCATCAGCTCAAATACATCAAGACGCGCCTGGAATCTCTGCTGCTGACCCGCACCGAGGACGGCTACCGCGGTGAGACCATTGTGCTCGAACCTCAGATCCGCCTGACCGAGGCCAGAGGAATCATCACCGACTCCCTGTTCCTCAGCGCCCAGAACGCAGGACTGAGCGACAACATGACCATGAAGCTCGCCGCCATCTTTGGCTACGACATCGATTTCGTCATGGACATTCGCGAGGGCGACCAGTTCTCTCTGATCTTTGAAGAACGTTACCTCGACGGCGAGAAAATCGGTGACGGCGACATCATTGCGGCCCGCTTCAATACCCGCAACACGCTCTTCAGCGCCGTCCGCTACACCGACAGCAGCGGCCATACCGATTACTACGACGATCAGGGGCGCAGCATGCGCAAGGCCTTTCTGCGCAACCCGGTCGATTTCACCCGCATCAGCTCGCGCTTCAATCCGAACCGCAAGCACCCGGTGCTGAACAAGATCCGGGCGCACAAGGGGGTCGATTACGCTGCCCCGATCGGCACACCGATCAAGGCCGCCGGCGACGGCAAGATCATCTTTGCCAGCAAGACCCGCGGCTACGGCTACCTGATCAAGATTCAGCACGGCCAGCGCTATGAAACGCGCTACGCCCACATGAACAACTTCGCCAAGGGCATGCGCAAGGGTAAAACCGTCAAGCAGGGGCAGGTCATCGGCTATGTCGGCAAGACCGGCCTGGTCACCGGCCCCCACCTGCATTATGAATTCCGCGAAAATGGCGTTGTGCGCGACCCGCTGAAGGTCAAGCTGCCCGACGCCAAGCCGGTGATCAAGGCCGACCGCACGCTGTTCGAACAGTTTGCTGCACGCCAGCTGGCGCGCCTGGACAACCTGGCCCCGCTGAACCTGGCCCGACAGGAATGAGCGAACGCTTTATCGGGCTGATGTCCGGCACCAGTCTCGATGGGATCGATGCGGTGCTGGTCGCCTTTGATGGTGAACGCATCGAGCAGCAGGCTGCACTCTGCCTGCCCTTCAGCGCCGAAGAGCGTCAGCTGCTCGAGTCCCTGTGCCAGCCGGGCGACAACGAGATTGCCCGTCTGGCACTGGCCGACCCACTGATCGCCCGCAAAAGTGCCGACGCCATCAATAGCCTCCTGCAGCAGCAGCAGCTCAAACCCGACGCGATCCGCGCTATCGGCAGCCACGGCCAGACCGTACGCCATTATCCGGAACTCGGTTATACGCTGCAGATTGGCGATCCCAGCCTGCTGGCCGAGCTGACCGGCATTACCGTGGTAGCCGACTTTCGCCGTCGCGACCTCGCTGCTGGCGGCCAGGGGGCTCCTCTGGTTCCGGCCTTTCATGCCGGGCAGTTTCGCTCAAGCAGCTGCGATCGGGTCATCGTCAATATCGGCGGCATCAGCAACATCAGTGTATTGCCCAAAAATCAGCACAGCCCCGTGCTAGGGTTTGATACCGGCCCGGGCAACCTGCTGCTCGATGACTGGTATGCGCGCCATCAGCAGGGCGCATTTGATACTGATGGCGCCTGGGCTGCGCGCGGCAGGGTACAACCCGATCTACTCGCGCGCTGGCTCGAGGATGCCTATATCCGCGCCCCGTTCCCCAAGAGCACGGGGCGTGAGCGCTTCAATCCGGAGTGGCTGGCAGCTCATCTGAGCGACTGGGACGGCCGCGCTGAAGATATCCAGGCAACCTTGTGCCGCTTTACCGCCGCGAGTATTGCCCGGGGCATCACCCTGTGCGGGCTCACTGACGCTGAGCTGTATCTCTGTGGAGGAGGCGCCTACAACGGGCAGTTACGCCGGGATCTTGCAGAAGAACTGCCGGGCTTTACGCTAATGACCACTGAAGCGCTCGGCATTGCGCCCTGCTGGGTCGAAGCGGTGGCCTTTGCCTGGCTGGCCCGACGGACGCTGAACGGACAGAGCGGCAATCTACCCAGTGCCACCCGGGCGATGGGCGCCCGGATTCTGGGTGGCATCTATCCCGCAAGCGCGGGAGCGGTCAGATACTGAACGAGGAGCCGCAGCCGCAGGTTGCGGTCGCGTTGGGGTTGTTGACCAGAAAACGGGAACCTTCCAGACCTTCAGTGTAATCCACCTCGGCGCCCATCAGATACTGGATGCTCATCGCATCCACCAGCAGGGTCAC
>CAYWUD010000224.1:0-3474 GCA_964461355.1 uncultured Pseudomonadales bacterium
TGAAACCGCTATCGGTCGAGAGGAGGAGGTGCCGCAGCCAGAAGAGTTTGTTGCGGCGGGCGGCGGCCTGCCAATGCAGATTCCGGTGTCCAAAGGGCATTGCATCGGTCTGGCGCTTGGGTCGGGTTCGGCCCGAGGTTGGGCGCATATCGGTGTCCTGCGAGGCCTGATGGAGGTGGGTATTCGTCCTCAGGTTGTGGTCGGCAGTTCAATCGGTGCCCTCGTCGGTGCCGCTTATGTCTGTGATTTTCTGGATGAGTTCGAAGACTGGGTGCTCGATCTGAGCTGGCGCGAAGTGCTGTTGCTGATGGATGTCACTCTGAGGGGCGGATTTCTGAAGGGTGATCGTCTGTTTCGCTTCTTTCGTGAGCGTAATCGTGATTGCAGGATCGAGGATCTGGCCACGGCCTTTGCTGCCGTCGCCACGGATCTTGATACGGGCAAGGAGGTCTGGCTGCGCAGCGGCTCGGTGCTCGAGGCGGTGCGGGCTTCGGCGGCCTTGCCGGGGCTGTTCAAGCCGGTCTGCCATCAGGAGCAGTGGCTGATTGATGGTGGGCTGGTCAATCCGGTACCGGTGTCGGTCTGTCAGGCGTTGGGGGCGGATCTGGTGATTGCGGTTGATCTTAATGCGCATATTACCGGGCGACCAAACCGGCGCCAGTTCAATCCCGGCGCGATCGACCTTGACTCGGGTTCCAAGCGCTTCTGGCGGCGCAAGGTGCGCATGGATGTGGCCACGGCCGAGGGTGATGCGCCCGGTGTCGTCAGTGTCATGGCCAGTGCCATCAATATCATGCAGGATCGTATTACGCGTGGGCGGATGGCGGGAACGCCGCCGGATCTTTTACTAACGCCGCGACTGGAAGAGCTTGGGATGTTTGATTACCACCGCGGTGCGGTAGCGATCCGGGAGGGGCGGGAAGTAGTCTTGCATGCCTCAGTCCGCCTGCGGCAGTTGCTGGCGGACTGAGTGGAGCACCGTTTACTGGTTAACGGCGTCCTTGAGGTGCTTGCCGGGCTTGAAGGTCGGAACCTGAGCGGCCGGGATCTCGATCGCAGCGCCGGTAGCCGGGTTGCGACCGGTACGCGCGGCGCGACCCTTAACGCTGAAAGCACCAAAACCGGGCAGAGTGACCTGACCGCCGCGCGCCAGGGTTTCCTGGATCATGTGCAGGCAGGCGTTCAGTGCCAGACCAGCCTTGTCCTTGCTGATGTCGGCGCGTTCGGAGATCTGGTTGACCAGTTCTGTTTTGTTCATGGATCTCACTCCAGAGTGCGATGAGAAGAGACAATGTGGGGTGGGAGCCCGGGGCCAGAGAGCCTCGAATCCGCAGAAAGGCGGCAAGACTACGGAAATGGCGGTGGCTCCACAAGTAATTTCTGGAAAAAATCAGTGGGGCTGGTCGATAGCGCTCAATGCGCGCTGATCAGCTACCTGCTGGCCGTCACGACAGTTGTTCAGGATCAGTCCCAGTTGCCAGGAAAAATTCTCCTCGGAGAACTGCTGCAGGCTCAGGTCCCAGGGGTACTGGCTGCTCCAGCCGCTTTCCTCGCAGGTGAGTGCATCGATACGCGCGCGGTAGTAGTCACTGTCCTTCAGGTTGTAGCGCTGGGCGCGTGCATCAAGTCGAGCAATCGCGGTGCGGATATCGCAGTCGAGGTAGATGTTGAGTACGTCCCATCCCATCCGCTTGCCCAGATGCTTGAGGCTCATGGCGCCTGTCGGATCGGTAATGATCAGCGGCAGCTGTCCCTGGGCCTGAATGTTTAACAGGCTTTCTTTGGGAGTACCGTAGCGGAAGTCGGCAAAGCGTGTGCTTTCGAGCAGGGCGCCGCTCTGTTCCAGGGTGTCGAAATCCCGATCACTGAGGAAGAGATAGTCGATGCCGTGTGTCTCGGTCCCCTGCTTGAGACGCCGCGGCGCGCGCGTGGTGGCCGTGATAACGCGTGCGAAAAAGCCGGTAGCAATCAGCTTGTTGGCCAGCGTGCTTTTGCCCGAGCAGGTCATGCCGGACAGAGTGATCAGGCTGGTAATTGTGGAAGGTTGTGCTGCGGAGGTCATGGAGCCCTGATGTCATGCGGTTTGGCTCGATGTTAGTAAAGAAGGGATAACGGCTGCAAGAAGTGCATGGCGCTGCGCCGGTTTTCGCGCAGGAGGCTAAACTCAGAACAAGACGCAATGGGGGTGCCTGATGGGGAATATATATCTGTGGCTGTTGCCGCTTTTTCCACTGTCCGTGGTTCTTGCCGGGCGATTGAGTATCGAGGCGGGCCTCTGGCTTGAGGCCCGCGATGGTCGACGTCACCGACGTGCGGTGATGCTGCTTTTTCTACTGCTGTACGGCCTGCTGCTGCTATTGGTGGCGCTGGTTACGCCGAGCCCGGTCTAGCGGGTGGCCTGCTGCAGCTGTTTGAGATGGGGCTCGATCCAGTCGCGCTGGATCGGGCCCCATGACGTGATGCGGTAATAGCCATCATTATGACGTACGCCGTCTTCGACAAACTCCACGTCAATGCCAAGTCCTGGAAGCGCCTTGATAATGTCCTGAAGGGTACGGCGAGGCCAGCCGCAGTGCTCGATCAGGGTGCCGATGTTGGGGCGTTCGAGTGTGTCGATCCAGTAGCTGAGCAGCAGGCGGCGGCAGAAGGTCGGGTTAAGTTCGCACGGCTTCATCGGTAGTCCTTACCTCGGCTTGGGTGTTTTAGAGTGGCACGCTTTATCTGTCGGGGTAAAGCGTGCAGCTGTGCGATTGGTGCGAATGCGCCGTAAATACTCTGTGCTGGCCGTTCAGGTGAAAAACAGGAGGCGGTAAAAAGGCCTTGTGGCAGCTTCGCCATTTTTCTTGATCTAATGGGGTGCGAGGCGCGTTGATTTCGGTATAATCCGCGCGCGCATCGGGACCTTCGCCGCTGAATTTGTAGCATTTTTGCGGTCGCTGGCGGCGCTCTCGATGGCGGCTATTTTTCTTTGACAGGCGTAACACAACTCCCTAATATGGCGCGCTTATGTTAACCGGGCAATTACCGCATACCATTGACCCGCGCAAGCTCGCCCTCAGTGAGGTGGAGCTGACCGGACGCATTCCGGTCAGTGCGCTGCACCGGGCCTGCGACGCCCTGGTTGACGGCAGTGGTGAATTGGATGTCAAGCTGTGGTTTGAGCGTGACGAATTTGGTGCAAGCCTGATTCGTGGCGAATTTTCAACCCGGCTTAACCTGGAGTGCCAGCGTTGTCTGGGCCCAGTATCGGTAGCCGTTGATGGCGAGATCAATGTGGCGGTGGTTTGGACTGATGAGCAGGCCAAAGCACTGCCGCGGCAGTATGATCCGCTGATCTGTGGCGAAGAGCTGGATCTCTATGGTCTGATTGAAGACGAACTTCTGCTTAGTCTGCCGTTGGTGCCATACCACCCTGTGGAAGCGTGCGCGGCCAAACAAGGTTTTTCAACAGGCACGTTCGAGGAGCCGGAAACG
>CAYWUD010000224.1:3484-4357 GCA_964461355.1 uncultured Pseudomonadales bacterium
TAGTGTGTTAGCCAAGCTGAAGTCTGGCAAAACATCGAATCAGGAGCATTAAGTCATGGCAGTTCAACAGAACCGCAAAACCCGTTCTAAGCGCGACATGCGTCGTTCACACGACGCTCTGACCGCTCCGGCTCTGAGCGTTGAAGCAACTACCGGTGAAACTCACCGTCGTCACCACGTTTCTGCGGACGGTTTCTACCGTGGCCGCAAGGTTGTAGCTGGTAACGACGAATAAGTTGAACCAGACGACCCTTGCAGTCGACGTGATGGGTGGGGACGCAGGTCCCCATCCGTTTATTCAGGCTGCGGTTGCCGCAGTCGCAGCTTTCCCCCTGTTATCGATCATTCTGGTCGGTAATTCTGCTTCGATCCGTGCGTCGTTACGGCGTCTTAATCAGGATCGACATCCCCGCCTCAGTATTCTGCATGCACCCGAAGTCGTGCAGATGAGCGACAAGCCTGCTCAGGTCTTTCGCCATAAGCGTGCAAGTTCCATGTGGCTGGCGCTGGAATCGGTTGCCCTCGGGCGAGCAGATGCCTGTGTCAGTGCCGGTAATACCGGAGCCCTGATGGCGATGGGGCGCTTTCTGCTGAAGACGCTGCCCGGCATCGATCGTCCGGCAATCTGTACCGATATTCCAACCGAGTCTGACTATACCTATCTGCTTGATCTAGGCGCCAACGCCAGCTGCAGTGCCGAGCAGCTGCATCAGTTTGCAGTCATGGGCTCGGCTCTGGTGTCTGCGTTGCACGGACAGGTTCGTCCGGGGGTTGCGCTGCTCAATATCGGAACCGAGGAGATCAAGGGCAACGAGCCGATTCGTCTGGCTGCGCGCCTTATCGGCGAGGATACGCAGCTTAATTATCGCGGTT
>CAYWUD010000225.1:0-4345 GCA_964461355.1 uncultured Pseudomonadales bacterium
CTGCTGGAAGTAGGTGAACTGGGTCACTTCCATGCCGTTCAGCCAGATTTCCCAGCCCAGACCCCAGGCGCCCAGCGTCGGGGATTCCCAGTTGTCTTCAACAAAGCGGATATCGTGCACGCTCGGGTCGATGCCCAGTTCGCGCAGGGAGTCGAGGTACAGATCCTGAATATTGGCCGGCGACGGTTTCATCACGACCTGGAACTGGTAGTAGTGCTGCAGACGGTTCGGGTTTTCACCGTAACGACCGTCGGTCGGACGGCGGCTCGGCTGCACATAGGCGGCGTTCCAGTTCTCCGGACCGACCGCGCGCAGGAACGTGGCCGGGTGGAAGGTACCGGCGCCTACTTCCATATCCAAAGGTTGCAGGACAACGCAACCCTGTCGGGCCCAGTAGTTTTGCAGGGCAAGGATCAGCCCCTGAAAGGTGCTGACGTCAGGCCTGTTTTCAGTGCTCACAATGCCACCTCGAAAAGCGTGATGTAGAGACAAGCCCGGCCGGACCTGCCTGGAATACTACCGTGTCGGGGCGCCGGAGAGGCCTTGAGGGGCGGGCGCGACGTCGACACGGTCGATGCTCGAAAAATCAGCGGATTATACCGGAACACAGCCACAATCGCAGCTCCCGATCCACCTGTTCTGTGGCACATTTATTCTGCGGCGATGGCGTTGGGGATTATCTGTTGTCAGCGTGTGGATAACCTGTACAAAGTGCAGGCATGGGGGCGCGCTGTCGCTGGGCGAATCCTGAACGCACAAGGCCGGTGCAGGGCACCGGCCTTGTGGTTGTGGGCGAGCGGGCGCTAATCCTTGCTGATGGGGCTGACAAAGCCGTCGGGTTTTACCGCCAGCACCGAGCAGTGCACGTTGCCCATGATGTTTTCGGCGGTATTGCCGATCACGAAGCCGGCCAGACCGGTGCGCCCTACGGTACCCATGACGATCAGGTCGACATTTTCACGGGTCACAAAGCGGGGAATCACTTCGGACGGGTTGCCCTTGAGCAGGTGCAGCTGCGCCTGATCATCCAACCCCTGCTCGAGCATCAGTTTTTCGATCGGCTCGGCATGCAGGGCTCGCGTCTCCTCGAGCAGCTGTTCGACCTCTTCCTCGGGCATATGGATAAAGGGGCCACGCAGGCGCTCTTCGCCGAACAGTTCCCAGACATGCATCAGATGCAGTTCGGCCTGCTCCTGCTCGGCCAGCGTGCGGCCGTAGTTGATAAGCTTGCGGTTGAGTTCGATCCGCGCTTCATCTTCACAGTTGTCCAGACACACCAGCACCTTCTGCTTGTTGTCTTCGACGCGGTCGGGATCGGCCAGCATCCACACCGGTACCGGGCACTTGCGCAGCAGGCTCAGATCGTCGCCGGTCAGACGCGGATTGCCGAGCACATGGAAGGGATCGGCCAGCTTGACCACCAGATCGAACTCTTCACGCTGTACCAGCTTGATGATCTCGATGTAGTTGCGCCCCCACACGATCCGCGTTTCAACCGGCACCTTGGCCGATTCGATCTGCCGTTTGAAACGTCCGAGCAGCTCCTCGAGCTGTTCGCTGAACAGGGTTTTCATCTTCTGTACCAGCGACAGCTGGGGAAAGACGGTAAAAGGCTCATCGAATGCGGCCAGGCAGATGCTGGCTCCGTTTTCCTTGGCCAGCCGGATCGCCTGACCGATCTCCTGGCTGGAACTGTGGCTGTGGGTAATGGCTACCAGTATTTTCTTGAACTCTCTCATCGCCTGTTCCTCCTGTCTCCCTGAAGTAAGCCTTTACCCGATCATGGAAGCTTGCAAGTGTCCGGCGTTGATCCGGGACAAGCCGGGGGCGTACAAGGCCAACGATTTACCCTGCTAACAGGTTAGATGACAGAAACCGACAGGTTGGCGCAATTCAGTTTTTCATCAGGCGCCGAAGAAAAACCTGCATCTCCTTCTCGGCCTGCTTGTCACCGCGTGCGCTGGCGACACGGATGCCGTCGCGGTAGGCGGCGATAGCGAGCTCTGTGTCGCCCTTCAGTGCATAGGCCCTACCCAGCAGTTTCCAGGCAGCCGAATAGTTCGGGTCCTGCTGCAGACAGGCCTTGAGGTGAACGATGGCCGAATCGAATTCGTCCTGATCGAGGTAGCTCTTGCCGATGCCAAGACGCAGCATCGGATTGTCCTGACCCTGTGCGAGCAGTTTGAGCAGGTTTTCAAGCATCCGGTGCGGCCCTCCTTCGCGAGTGAATCAGTCCTGGGGTTTTTGCGCGATCAGCTGCGCCAGATTGCGCACACCGAGCGCGGTATCGCCGATGACGCCCTCCTCCCGATAGTAGACGGGGTTCAGACCCTGGGTCAGACGCAACAGCTCGCCCGGTTGCAGCAGGTAGTCGGGGTTACGGGGGCCGCCGGGACGCGCCTTGAGGGCGGTAAAGGTTTCGTAGCACAGCAGCCCGCCGGGCTGGAGACTGGCGATCAGCGCCGTGAACAGATCACGCTGCAGAAAGCGGCTGACCACAATCAGCGCATATCGGGCTTGGGGGAGTCGGACAGCCTCCAGATCGCAGGCCCGGGTGCAGATGTCCAGCTGTTCGGCATCCGCCCATTGCTGCAGCCGGTTCAGAGCGATCGGAGAGAGATCGAGGGCATCGACCCTGAGTCCCCGGCGCGCCAGAAACAGACTGGCGCCGCCAAGACCGCAGGCAAGATCCAGAGCCTGCCCCTGCCGTGGCAACAGGTGCGCCAGTTCTTGCAGCAGCAGCGGTGCTGGTGGCGGCTGGTCAGCTTCGGCGTAGCGTGTATCCCAGTGATGTTGCCGCTCGTGGCTCATGGTGCTCTCCGCCGGTTGAGTCTGTTCAGTAGCGCCAGAAATAGGGGGTAAACAGCACCAGCAGGGTAAAGATCTCGAGACGGCCGAGCAACATGGCAAAACAGAGAATCCATTTGGCGGGTGCGGAGAGATCGGCGTAGTGATAGGCCGCATCGCCCAGGGCCGGGCCCAGGTTGTTGATACAGGCGGCAACGGTAGAGAAGGCGGTGGTCAGGTCAAGACCGGTGGCCATCAGGGCCAGGAACATCACCAGGAACAGGAACACATAGGCCGAGAAGAAGCCCCAGACCGCGTGGCCGACGCGCTCGTCGATGGTACGGGCGCCGAGCTTGAGTGGGACGATGGCATGCGGATGGAGCATCCGTTTCATTTCGCGCATCCCCTGCTTGAAGATCAGGAGGATGCGGATGACTTTCATGCCGCCCGCCGTCGAACCGGCACAGCCACCGGCAAAACTGGTCAGAAACAGCAGCAGGGGCAGGAAGGTGGGCCAGATGGAAAAGTCGCTGTTGGCGAAACCGGTCGTGGTGGCGATCGAGACCACCTCGAACAGTCCGTAACGCAGCGCGTGGCCGAAACTGAAGGTATCGCTCAGGAACAGGATGCTGACGGTGATCAGCCCGACCAGCCCCAGAATCAACAGGTAGGTGCGCACCTCGGCATCGAGCAGATAGTGACGCACGCTGCGGTAGCGGATGGCAAAAAAGTGCAGTGCAAAGTTGATCCCGCACAGCAGCATGAAAAAGACTGCGATGCTGTCGATCAGAGCGCTGTCGAAAAAGCCGAGGCTGGCGTCATAGGTGGAGAAGCCGCCGATGGCGACGGTCGAGAAGCTATGGCCGATGGCATCGAACAGGTTCATGCCCGCACCCCAGTAGGCGGCGGCACAGGCAACGGTAAGGCCCAGATAGAGAAACCAGAGCGCCTTGGCCGTTTCGGTAATGCGCGGCGTCAGTTTGGTGTCCTTGACCGGTCCCGGGGTCTCGGCGCGGTACAGCTGCATGCCTCCAATTCCCAGCATCGGCAGGATGGCTACCGCCAGCACGATGATCCCCATACCGCCAAACCATTGCAGTTGCTGGCGGTAGAACAGGATCGACTTGGGCAGGTATTCGATACCGGTGAGGATGGTGGCGCCGGTGGTGGTCAGACCCGAGATCGATTCGAACACGGCATCGGTGAGACTGATGACCGGATCTTCCAGCAAAACCAGCGGCAGCGAACCGAGCAGACCCAGCACCACCCAGAACAGCACCGTGACCAGAAAGCCGTCGCGCGTACGCAGATCCCCTTTGGCCCGGGCGACCGGCAGCCAGCAGCCGAATCCGGTTCCGAGCGTGAGCAGAAAGGTCAGTGCAAACAGCGAGGCTTCCTGCTCGCCATAGGCAATGGCGACCCCCAGCGGTGGCAGGCTGGTAAGGCTGAACAGCATGACCAGAATACCGAGGATGCGCAGAATAATCGAAGGATGCATGGCGAGCCTACTACCCGGGTTCCTACAGCAAGGCGGCGATGATACCTGTCAGAGGAAGGC
>CAYWUD010000226.1:0-4337 GCA_964461355.1 uncultured Pseudomonadales bacterium
GATCGTTACTTGTTGGAGAATGATTGCTTCGGTTGGTTTTTTTATCGAATTAAAGGTCGCTAACAGGCTTTAAAAAAAATTACTATTGCGTATATGCGTGAAAATAAGGCGATGTGTTGCTTGAATTGTTACTCGGTGTGCTTATAGTGGGGCATATTATGTAGTGGATATGCCTTGTGCTCACTTTCGATAGCAACCGGAGGGATGCTGACGCAGTGATGATCTTCGTGTATCTCCATCCTCTGTTTCGGGAGTCAAGCTGATGTCTGACAACAATCGAGTCATTATTTTCGATACCACCTTGCGCGATGGTGAGCAAAGTCCCGGCGCATCCATGACCAAGGACGAGAAACTGCGCATCGCCAGGGCGTTGGAACGGATGCGGGTTGATGTCATCGAGGCCGGTTTTGCCATCGCCAGCCCGGGTGATTTCGAATCCGTCAAGGCGGTGGCCGACTGCATCAAAGAGAGCACGGTGTGCAGCCTTTCCCGTGCCCTGGACAAGGATATCGATCGCGCGGCTGAAGCCCTGCAGAACGCCGCTTCCGGCCGCATTCACACCTTTATTGCGACCAGCCCCATCCATATGGAATACAAGCTGCGTATGCAGCCCGATCAGGTGATCGAACAGGCCGTGCATGCGGTCAAGCGCGCCCGCAACCTGGTCGCCGACGTCGAATTCTCCTGTGAAGATGCGGGGCGCTCCGAACTCGATTTCCTCTGCCGCATCATCGAGGCCGCCATTGATGCCGGCGCGCGCACCATCAATATCCCCGATACCGTGGGCTATGCGGTGCCGCACGAGTTCGGTGAAACCATGCATCAGCTGATCACCCGTATCCCGAATGCCGACAAGGCCATTTTCTCGGTGCACTGCCACAACGACCTCGGTCTTGCGGTGGCCAATTCGCTTGCGGCGGTGGTCAATGGCGCTCGCCAGGTCGAGTGCACCATCAACGGACTGGGCGAGCGTGCCGGTAATGCTTCGCTTGAAGAGATCGTGATGGCGCTGCGCACCCGTAACGATTCTTTGGGCCTTGATACCCGCATCGATACCAGTCACATCGTACCGACCTCGCGTCTGGTATCCGGTATTACCGGTTTTCCGGTACAGCCGAACAAGGCGATCGTGGGGGCCAACGCCTTTGCGCATGAGTCCGGTATTCACCAGGATGGCGTACTCAAGCACCGCGAAACCTATGAAATCATGCGTGCCGAAGATGTGGGCTGGACGCACAACAAGATGGTGCTGGGCAAGCACTCCGGTCGTGCCGCGGTCAAGGCGCGTTTCGAAGAGCTCGGTATTGAATTCGAGAGCCAGGATGCCCTGAATGCCGCCTTTGCCCGCTTCAAGGAGCTGGCCGACAAGAAGCACGAGATCTTCGATGAAGACCTGCAGGCACTGGTCAGTGCCGCACAGCACACCGAACTCGAGGAGCATTTCCAGCTGCAGGCGCTTGAAGTCTGTTCCAAAACCGGCTGTGTGCCGGAAGCTGAAGTCGCTTTGCTGGTTGACACAGCAGGCCAAGGTTCAGGGCGGTGGTCCGGTGGATGCCACCTTCAAGGCAATTGAAGCAATCGCGCAGTCCGGTGCCAGTCTGCAGCTCTACAACGTCAATGCGATTACTGAAGGTACTGACTCCCAGGGCGAAGTCACCGTGCGTCTGGAAAAAGGCGGCCGTATTGTGAACGGGCAGGGTGCTGATACCGATATCGTGATCGCCTCGGCCAAGGCTTATATCCATGCCTTGAACCTCCTGCGCCGCGGTGTCGACAAGGCCCACCCGCAGGCCACAACGCCCTGATACCCAGTATCGGTACAAGACCCGGGCCCTGTGCCCGGGTTTTTATTGGGCGCTTGCGGTATGATGCCGGCTTGTCAGATTCCGTCTCGATGACGAGGGCCTTTTGACCACAGCCGTCACAGAAAAGCAGCGTCAACAGTATCTTCAGGCAATGGGGCTACAGCCTTGGTTTGCCCGCTACCGCCTGCCCGCCGCACCGCTCGCCGGTCTCTGTGCCTGGCCCGAGCCGCTGCAGCCCTCACCCGCTCTTCAAGCACCGGCGGTCGAGCCGGCCCCGTCTTCACGGGGCGAGATGCTCGGCTCGCTCAAGGCGGCACTGACCAGCGCAGAGCAGGCGCTGGCCGAGGGGCGTTCAGGGCCTCCAATCGTATCGCCATCAAGTCCGGTACCGCATGATGACTCGGCCGCTCAGGCATGTGAAGCGGCTGCTCCGGCAGTTGATCTAGCGCCCGCTGCGGAAGTATTGGCTCTGCCCGCTGCTGCCGAGAATTCCGGTGTTCTACCTCGGGTGCGTCTGTTTGCAGCGCCGCTACCCGGTGCCGGACTGGTCGTGGGCGAGCTGCCGGTGCATGGCGAACCCTTCAGCCGCTTTCATTTGCAGCTGCTCACTGATCTCCTGCGCGCCGGTCGGCGCCTGCCCGAGGAGCCTTTTGCCCTGAAGCATTTTCAGTGGCCGGTCTGTGAAGCCCTTGTGGCACCCTATGGGCGCCGTGGTGCGGTCGAGGCACTGCAGGGATTTCTGCGCAATCAGTTGGCTTATGACGCATGTCGCTGGCTGCTTCTGCTCGGTCCGCAGGCGCTGAATCTGGTGCTGGATCAGGCAGACGCCTTCGAGCCTCATCGTGGCATGACGAAGATCGATGGGCGGACCTGTGTGATTACCCATGGCCTCAATCAACTGATGCGTCTGCCGGAGCTCAAGCGTGAAGCCTGGCAGGATCTGCGCGGATTATTGGAGTTACCGCATGACTGACCGATTGCGTCCGATGGTGCTGGAAGATATCGCCAGCGTGGTGCAGATTGAACGCCGGGTGCAGGGGCATCCCTGGACCCATCAGCTGTTTGCCGACAGTGTCAACGGACGGGATCTGTGCTGGGTGCTGATCGCGGATGATCAGGTCATCGGTTATGCGGTGCTCAAGCTGATCGCCGGTGAAGCCGAACTCCTGACCCTGGCTATCGTGCCGGAATATCAGGGGCAGGGGCTTGGCCGTCGCCTGCTTCAGGGTGTGCTGGAGCAGGCGCGTGAGGCCGGGGCGGAGCAGCTCTTTCTGGAGGTCAGGGTCAGCAATGCTCCTGCGATCTTGCTCTATCGCAGCACAGGGTTCAGCGACTGTGGCCGTCGCCGGGATTATTACCCCGACCCCGATGGCAGTCATGAAGATGCGCTGGTGATGGCGTTGGCCGTCGCCCGCTGATCACGCGCGAGCGGGCTGTTGCGGTGTACGGCGTGCTCAGGCGCTGCCCTGATGCTGGCTGCTCTGGTCGACGCCGTGACTGGATTTTTTCTCTTCCTCTGCGACGACCGCCTGAGCCGCCGGCAGGGCATCGAGCTGTTCCATAGCCCACAACAGGCCGTTCAGGTCGTTGTAGAGCATGGTCAGACGCGGTTCGCGGCGCATGATCAGACAGCACTGATGCAGCTGAGCCAGTGACTGATTGGCCTCCTCGTTACCGATCGTGCCTTCCATACGCTGCTGCAGTTGCAGCAGTGCCAGCGGAATCTCTTCGCGTGCCGGCAGCTCTTCCTCCAGTCGCGCCTGTTGGTGCAGCGAGAACAGGTACTGGCCGAGGCGTTCGGTCGCGATCACCTGACGTTGCATCTGCTGGCGCAGTTTCGGGCGGAACAGACCTTCCCAGGTCCAGTCGGTAATCGCCTTGCGGTTGTCCTCGAGCATCGTCTCGAACTGCGCGCGCAGGCGGGTCAAGCCTTCCTGATTGCCCTGCAGCAGCCGGTCGACAATGGCACCGTAGTATTCCAGTGACAGGCTGCGTACGCGTTCAAGGCCTTCGGTCAGCAGTGCACGCTGACTGACCGGCAGGATCAGCAGACTGAACAGCACGGCGATACCGCTGCCAAGGAGGGTATGCGAGATCCGCGCTTCGAGCAGGGTGCTGAGTTCGACACCACCGAGCTTGGCGATATCGAGCAGCAGGATCACCGTCAGCGTCAGCGGCGCCACAAACAGGCTGTAGTTGATCGGCTGCAGAGCCACACAGAAATAGGTGACCGAGACCGACAGAATCAGCAGCAGATACAGGATCTGGTCGTCATGGATATATTGCTGTACCAGGGTGCCGAGCACGATGCCGACCAGGGTGCCGATCACGCGGCCGATCGCCCGGCGCAGAGTTGCTGCACCGGTGGCGACACAGACCGTGGCGGTGGTCATCGGCACCCAGAAATCCTGAATCAGATGCAGCCAGCGCGCCAGCAGCGTGGCGGTAAAGACCGCCAGGGCTGCACGCAGGGCGACACGAAAACGCCCTTTCGGGTGTTTCAGCTGCTCTAGGATGTCCATATTTGCGGCT
>CAYWUD010000227.1:0-3462 GCA_964461355.1 uncultured Pseudomonadales bacterium
AGAAGTCCCCCCACGTTGGCAAGCCCTGCATCGACGCAGAAGACGAGTGTTTCAACACTGAATGGTCTTCTGAGTACGAAGCTGAAGAAGCTTTTGATGAATACCTGAAGGCCTGGTTCGTCCTGCACGTTCTGGAAGATCTGTTCGATCCGCAGCCCTACGGCCGCAAGTCCTTCATCTTCAACATGTCCGTAGGTTACGACCTGGCCGGCATCAAGTCGCCGCGCATGGACAAGTTCATCAACGACATGCTGGACGCCAGCGAGCATCCGAAATTCAAGCAGTACCAGAACGAACTGCGTGCTCTGCTGACCAACGAAGAATTCCTGCGCACCATCGGCGCAGAAAGCCTGGCTGGTTCTCTGGCCGGTCTGGCTGACCGTATCCCGGGTGAGATGTGTAAAGGTGTAACCCTGTCTACCATGCACGGTTGCCCGCCCGAAGAGATCGAAAAGATCTGTCACTACATGCTGACCGAGAAGAAGATCAACACCTACACCAAGCTGAACCCGACTCTGCTGGGCTTCAAGCGTGTACGTGAGATCCTCGACAACGCCGGCTTCGATTACGTAGGCCTGAAAGAAGAAAGCTTCAGCCACGACCTGCAGTGGAAAGATGCGGCTCCGATGCTGCACCGCCTGAAGGCGACCGCTAAGGAAATGGGTCTGGACTTCGGTGTTAAGCTGACCAACACCCTGGGCACCATCAACGGCAAGGGCCGTCTGCCTGACGCCGAAATGTACATGTCCGGCCGTGCGCTGTTCCCGCTGTCCATGAACGTAGCTGACCTGATCTCCCGTGAATTCAACGGTGAAATGCAGATCTCCTACTCTGGTGGCGCGACCAAGCTGAACATGGAAGAGATCTTCGCGTGTGGTATCCGTCCGATCACCATCGCGACCGACCTGCTGAAGCCGGGCGGCTACCAGCGTATGACCGAAAGCGCCTACCTGCTGGACGAAATGCAGCAGGCTTGGAACATGAGCAAGGTTGACGTTTCTCGCGTCAGCGCTCTGGCTGAAAAGTCTCTGACCGTTGAGTACACCCAGAAGCTGTGGCGTCTGGAAGACGAGATCTCCGTACCGGAAGCTCTGCCGCTGAACGACTGCTACGTTGCTCCGTGTAAGACTGCCTGTGCGATCTCCCAGGACATTCCGGAGTACATCAAGCTGGTTGGCGCCGGCAAGTACGCTGAAGCTCTGGAGCTGATCTACGTCAAGAACGCTCTGCCGTCCATGACTGGCCACATCTGTGACCACCAGTGTGAGTTCAACTGTACCCGTCGTGACTACGAAGGTGCCGTTAACATCCGCGAAATCAAGAAGGTTGCCCTGCTGAACGGTTGGGAAACCTACAAGGCCAAGTGGTCCAAGCCGGCCAAGCTGGATCTGCCGAAGGTTGCTGTTATCGGTGCCGGTCCTGCAGGTCTGTCTGCGGGTTACTTCCTGGCGCGTTCCGGTTTCCCGGTAACCATCATGGAAAAAGAGCAGAACGCCGGTGGTGTTGTTAAGAACATCATTCCGAAGTTCCGTATTCCGGCTGAAGCCATCCAGCACGACATCGACTTCGTTGCTGCGCACGGCGTAGAGTTCCAGTACGGCTGCAACACCAAGCAGACCATTGCTGATCTGAAGGCTCAGGGCTACAAGTACATCTGCGTTGGTATCGGTGCCGATAAGGGCAACCACATCGAGGTAGACGGCGCTGAAGGCAAGCTGCTGGAAGGTCTGGACTTCCTGACCGAGTTCAACGCCAAAGACGGCCAGGTTGAACTGGGCAAGAACGTAATCACTATCGGTGCCGGTAACACTGCGATGGATATCGCACGTGCCGCGCTGAAGACCGAAGGTGTTGAGTCCTCTACCATCGTGTACCGTCGTTCTCAGAAAGAGATGCCGGCCTGGTGGGAAGAATACGAGCACGCAGCCAAAGACGGTGTTCAGTTCAGCTGGCTGACCAACCCGGAAAAACTGGAAAACGGTCAACTGACCTGCCGCGTCATGGAGCTGGGTGAAGCTGACGAGAAAGGTCGTCGTCGTCCGGTTGCTACCGACAAGACCGTTACTCTGGCTTGCGACAGCCTGATCGCTGCGATCGGTGAAAGCGCTGACCGCGAACTGATGGCCGAAATGGGCATCAGCATGGAAGACAACGGCTGGGCTGACGTTAACCCGCAGACCTGTGAGAACGGTACCGAAGGCGTTTACCTGATCGGTGACGTTAACGGCCCGAACTCTATCGTTGCTGCGATCGGTCAGGCCCGTAAGGCTGCTGACAACATCCTGGCGAAAGAAAAAATGCGTCAGGTTATCACTCCGGTTGTGCACAACGTTGACGTTGAAGCACTGTATGACCGTAAGGGTGACATCCCGCTGACCATGATCGAAGACAGCTCTGATGCAGCTGCCTACGGCCAGCAGGAAGCTGCGCGCTGTCTGGAATGTAACTACATCTGTAACAAGTGTGTGGATGTATGTCCGAACCGTGCGAACCTGTCTCTGGCAGTTCCGGGCTTCAACAACCAGAACCAGATCGTTCACGTAGACGCCTACTGTAACGAATGTGGTAACTGTGGTCAGTTCTGCCCCTGGAACGGTCGTCCGTACAAGGACAAGCTGACCGTGTTCAACCTGATGGCCGACTTCGAAGACAGCACCAACCCGGGCTTCATCATCGAAGGCAACCAGGTAACCGTTCGTCAGGACGACAAGGTGTACAAGCTGGCAATCAGCGGCGAAGGCTCTCTGACTTCTGTTGATGGCGACATCGATCAGATCGAGAACTCTCTGAAAGTGATCAGCTACATCTACACCAACCACAACTACCTGCTGGGTGAAGTGGAGGCTTAATTCGAATGCTGCTTCTTAAAAATGCTACTGCCGTTCAGTTTGATCCGTGCACCGTTCAGGAAGGCGTGGACATTCTGATCGACGGCGCAGAAATCAAAGAAGTGGGCTCTAACCTGGCGGCCAAGTACCCGGCCGCCGAGGTTAAGGACATGAAAGGGCGTCTGGTGATGCCCGGTATCGTGTGTTCCCACAACCACTTCTACTCTGGCCTGGCCCGCGGCATTATGGCCAACATCAAGCCGAGCCCGGACTTCATCTCTGTGCTGAAGAACCTGTGGTGGAAGCTGGATCGTGCGCTGGATGAAGAGATGACCTACTACAGCGGTCTGATCTGCTCTCTTGAAGCAGTCAAGGCCGGTTGTACTTCCGTTATCGATCACCATGCCTCTCCGAGCTTCATCGAAGGTTCTCTGGAAACCATCCGTAAGGGCTTCCTGAAGGCTGGTCTGCGTGGTATGACCTGCTACGAAACCACCGATCGTAACGGCGGTATCGAAGAGATGCGTCGCGGTGTTGAAGAGAACGTCAACTTCGCCAAGCTGATCGATGCAGAAAAAGCCAAGGGTGATGTGCCGTACCTGGTAGAAGCCCACATCGGTGCCCACGCGCCGTT
>CAYWUD010000227.1:3472-3775 GCA_964461355.1 uncultured Pseudomonadales bacterium
GGCCAACGAAGGTCTGGAAATGATGGCTCAGGCCATCAAAGAGACCGGTCGTGGTATGCACATTCACTGTGCAGAAGATCTGTACGACGTGAGCTTCAGCCACCACCACTACGGCCAGGACATCGTTGAGCGTCTGGACAGCTTTGGTCTGATCAACAACAAGACCATTCTGGGCCACGCCCTGTACCTGTCTGATCGTGACATCGAGATCCTGAACGAGCGTGACGGCTTCCTGACTCATCAGGCCCGTTCCAACATGAACAACAATGTTGGTTACGCACACAAGATCAAGCAGTTCAAGAA
>CAYWUD010000227.1:3785-4329 GCA_964461355.1 uncultured Pseudomonadales bacterium
GGACATGTTCGAAGAACTGAAGTTTGCGTTCTTCAAGCACCGCGATGCGGGCGGCGATATGTGGCCGGACAGCTTCCTGCGTTACCTGAACAACGGTAACGAGCTGCTGGCGCGTAACTTCGGTGCCAAGTTCGGTCGTCTGGAAGCCGGTTACAAGGCTGACCTGACTATCCTGGACTACAACGCTCCGACTCCGCTGTGTGGTGATAACTTCCCGGGTCACTTCTCCTTCGGTATGAACGCCAGCAACGTGAACACTGTGATCGTTGAAGGTCGTGTTGTACTGGAAGATGGTCAGTTCCCGTTCGAAGTGGAATCCATCTACGCCGAAGCGCGCAAGGTGGCTGCGAAGATGTGGAAACAGTTCGATCTGATTCCCGGCTAAGCACCTCCTGCTTGGTGATAAAAAGCCCATCCTTATTGGATGGGCTTTTTTATGGGCCATTAATAATGCAAAGCGCCGTTTTTATATTGGATATTTTTGCGGCCGAGGTTTTTTCATGAACTTTAAGCCCTAATTAAAAAGGGGTTATTTGGCCGGTAA
>CAYWUD010000228.1:0-4323 GCA_964461355.1 uncultured Pseudomonadales bacterium
TGACCCTGACCGCCCCCGGTCCTGCCCAGGTCCCCCCAATGCAGCCCACGACGACCCCCGAAGTGCTCGATTCGCTACCCAAGGTCTTTGGCTTTAGCGGCTTTCGTGACGGGCAGGCGCAGACGGTAGCGCAGCTCTTGCAGGGGCAGTCGTCGCTGGCAATCTTCCCGACCGGCTCGGGCAAGTCGCTCTGCTACCAGCTGAGCGCCCTGCATCTGCCGCACCTGACCCTGGTGGTCTCGCCCCTGCTGGCGCTGATGAAGGATCAGCTGGAGTTTCTGCGCGCGAAGGGAATCAGCGCCGCCAGTATCGACTCGACCCTGACCCCGGATGAGCACCGCCAGGTGATGCAGGAGGTCCGGGCGGGCAGCATGCGCATCCTGATGGTGTCGGTAGAGCGTTTTAAAAATGAGCGCTTTCGCCAGTTTATCCAGTCGGTGCCGATCTCCCTGCTGGTGGTCGATGAAGCGCACTGTATCTCCGAATGGGGGCATAACTTCCGTCCCGATTACCTGAAACTGCCCCACTACCGCGATGCGTTGAACATCCCGCAGGTATTGCTGCTGACCGCCACCGCCACGCGCAGGGTCAAGCGCGATATGGCGGCCCGTTTTGGCATCGCCCCTGAACATATCGTGCAGACCGGCTTTTACCGGCCGAACCTCGATCTCTCCGTGGTGCCGGTGGCGGCGCAGGATAAAAACAGGCAGCTGCTGCAACGGATCGGGCAGCAGGTCGGGGCGGGCATCGTCTATGTCACCCAGCAGAAAACCGCCGAGACGGTGGCGGCGTTTCTCGGCCAGCACGGTATTGGGGCGAGCGCCTATCACGCCGGGTTGGATGCCGAGCGGCGCCAGCGCATTCAGGCCGATTTTATGGCCGGTCGCACTCAGGTGATTGTCGCCACCATCGCCTTTGGCATGGGGATCGACAAGGCCGATATCCGCTTTGTCATCCACTACGATCTGCCCAAGTCGATCGAGAACTACTCCCAGGAGATCGGCCGTGCCGGCCGCGACGGCCTGCCGTCGCACTGCGTGACCCTGGCCAATCTCGATGGCATCACCACGGTGGAAAACTTTGTCTACGGCGATACCCCGGAGCGCTCGGCCATCGAGGCACTGCTGGCGCTGATGCGTCAGGAGACGCAGCAGGGGCACTGGGAGCTGCAGGCGCTGGCGCTGGGCAATGCCTGCAATATCCGCCCGCTGCCGCTGAAGACGCTGCTGGTACAGCTCGAGCTGGCCGGCGTGATCCAGCCGCTGTACGCCTACTTTGCCGAGTTCCGGCTCAAGCTGCGGGTCGAGCGCGCGGCGATCGAGGCGCGCTTCAGTGGCGAGCGCCTGAACTTTATTCAGGCGATTCTGGACCATACCGACTTCAAGCGTACCTGGGGCACGGTGGCCTTCGAGCCGCTGCTGGCCGCCTATGGCGCCCCGCGCAGCCGTGTGGTTGCCGCGCTCGACTACCTGCAGGAGCAGCAGCTGATCGAACTCGAGAGCAAGGGGATGACCGAGGTCTTTGCCGTCGATGCGCCGGCGCTGGCGCGGCCCGAGCTGGCGCCCGAGCTGCATGCGTATTTTGCCGACAAGGAGGCCAAGGAGATTCAGCGTATTCACCAGCTGGTGCGCTTCTTTCAGCTCGATCGCTGCCTCAGTCATAATCTGGCGCGTTATTTTGACGATCAGCAGGCGCCCGAGCACTGCGGTCACTGCTCGGTATGTCGGGGCCAGCCCGCGCAGCTCGAGTATTCCCGCGCGCCCCACTGGCCCGAGGATCAGCAGCTACGCGCCGTGCTCGCGGGTCTGCAGCAGCATCTGGCAGACAAGGGCGTGCCCCGGGTTTCGGACGAAAGCCGGTGTCGCTTTCTGGCGGGTCTTACGGTGCCGCTCTTTACGCGCCACCGGGTCAGCAAACTGGCGGGCTTTGGCTGCTGCGAAGCCCAGCCCTATGCCGCGATTCGGCAGAAAGTGGCCGCGCTGGGCGCGCTCTGATCGAACCTGACGGGGCCGCGCAGCCGGTAGCGCCGGATAATTTGCCCCTGGCTCGGCCCTTCGGTATGGCGCACGCAAGGATGCGCCGCTGCGCCCGATAATAGTATTTATGCGTTTTTAATAAGCGCTTTTACCGGCTGTCGCCGGTATTGGCGCTGGCTTATAGTAAATCGTTATGCCTGCTTATCATGCAGTGTAATGATTTATTGCCATACAATTGTAATGCACCAATAGGGCGTAAATCGTATCGCTGCATTAGGCCGGTTATTTAATCTATTTATTGTGGACCGGATAATTACATGATCGCCCTGAAAGAAGCCTATAAGGCCGGGTTGTTTGGTAAACAGCATTGGCTGAACAATATAATTGCCGGCGTTATTGTCGGGGTGGTGGCCCTGCCGCTGGCGATGGCTTTTGCCATTGCTTCGGGGGTCAAACCCGAGCAGGGGATTTATACCGCAATCATTGCCGGTTTCTGCGTCAGTGCCTTTGGCGGCAGCCGCCTGCAGATTGCCGGACCGACCGGGGCCTTTATCGTGGTCCTCTCGGGGATTACCGCCCAGTACGGGGTCGAGGGATTGCAGATCGCGACCCTGATGGCCGGGCTCATTCTGCTGGCGCTGGGGCTGGCAAAAATGGGCTCGATTATAAAATTTATTCCCGATCCGGTGATTGTCGGCTTTACCTCCGGTATCGGCGTCATTATCTGGATCGGCCAGTGGCGTGATTTTTTCGGTCTGCCGGAGGTGACCGCCACCGCGTTTCACGGCAAGCTCTGGCAGCTGCTGCAGAGTTTTCCACAGCTGCATCTGGCCACGACGCTGCTGGCGCTGGCGTCACTGCTGATCGTGCTCGCCGTGCCCCGTGTGCCGGCCATAAAGCGCGTACCGGGGCCGCTGGTGGCGCTGATTGTAGCCACGCTGGTGCAGTATCTGTTTCAGTTCGAGGGCGTGCGCACCATCGGCACTGCCTTTGGCGGTATTCCGCAGGGGCTGCCGAGCTTTCAGCTGCCCGAGATCGATGGCGGCAAGATCGTGCAGCTGATCGGTCCGGCCTTTACCATCGCGCTGCTGGGGGCGATCGAATCACTGCTCTCTTCGGTGGTTGCCGATGGCATGGCCGGTACCCGACACGACTCCAATCAGGAGCTGCTCGGCCAGGGTGTGGCCAATATGGTGGCGCCGCTGTTCGGGGGCTTTGCCGCGACCGGGGCGATTGCCCGTACCGCCACCAATATCCGTAACGGCGGCACCAGCCCGCTGGCCGGTATCGTGCACGCGCTGACGCTGGTGGTGATTCTGATTCTGCTGGCTCCGCTGGCGGTGCATATTCCGCTGGCGGTGCTGGCGGCGATCCTGTTCGTGGTGGCCTGGAACATGAGCGAGGCGCGGCATTTTGTCAGCATCCTGACCCGCGCGCCCCGAGCCGATGTGGTGATCCTGCTGATCACCTTTGCGCTGACCGTGTTCGCCGACCTGGTGGTGGCGGTGAATATCGGCGTGATTCTGGCCACGCTGCATTTTCTGCGCCGTATGGCCACCAGCGTCGAGGTGGTGCAGGCACGGGAGCAGGATCTGGTGCGCGAGTTCGCCGCTGCGGATCTCGGGCGTCTGCCTGCCGATGTGCTGGTCTTTTCCGTGCAGGGGCCGTTCTTTTTCGGCGCCGTGGAAAATTTCGAGCGTGCTCTGGCCGGCGCTCCCAGCGACCCGAAACAGCTGATTATCCGCCTCAAGTGGGTGCCCTTTATCGACATTACCGGGCTGCAGTCCCTTGAGGAGGTGGTGCGCCATCTGCACCAGCGCGGTGTGACCGTGATCCTCTCCGGTGCCAACCGGCGGGTGCTGCGCAAGCTCTACAAGGCAGGGATCATCCGCCTGATCGGTGCGCAGAACCATTTCCGCTACTTCTCCAGCGCCCTGAAGGCAGTCCAGCGGCGCAGTTCTGCTGTCGCCGCACCGGTGCCGGAACAGGGCGGTGCCATGCTCGATGCCAGCCGGGACTACTTTCTCGGGGTTGTGCAGGAGCGCAGCAAGGGCGCCTGAGGCGCGGGCCGGGCAACACTAGAACCGATAGTCCAGTGCCACAAAGGCCTTGTGGGTGCGATCGGTTTCGATCCGGTTGCCAAAGTAATAGATCTCGTTGTCATGACGCAGGTGCTGCACGCCACCCTCGAGGCTCAGGTTGCGGCTGATGCGATAGCGCAGCCCGGCCTGGGCGCCGTAGGCCAGGGCACTGTCATCGCGATTGGCAAACTCGTAGTAGTTGATCCCGGCGCTGACGCCGACAAAGGGGCGCAGTGGACCCTGGCCGAAGAAATAGTCGGCGCTGA
>CAYWUD010000229.1:0-4308 GCA_964461355.1 uncultured Pseudomonadales bacterium
CCGAGAATGTTCTCGATGTTGTTGCTGTAGGTCGCCAGCTGGTCACCCACCTCTTCGGCGGCACGCACCTCTTCGGCCAGCGCCACGATCTCACGCGCAGTCAGCTGGACCTGCTGCTTGCCACCATGGGTCAGGCTGTTCGCCGCCCCGGCCGAATCCGCCGCCTGCTGCGCGTTGTGCGCCACTTCGGTGGTAGCGGCCGACATTTCATGCATCGCCGTGGCCAGCAGCTCGATCTCGCGCACCTGCTCGCCGAGCTGGGTCACCGAGCTGGCGAGCTCCTCCTGCACCTCGGCACTCTGTACTTCTACCTGCTGGCTGTGCATCTGGATTTCCACCACCATCTGCTGCAGGGTATCGAGGAACTGGTTGAAGTAGCGCGACAGATCACCCAGCTCATCCTTGCTCTGTACCTGCAGACGCCGGGTCAGATCCCCTTCACCGCCGGCAATTTCCTTCAGAGCACCTTGCAGCTGCTGCAGCGGCTGCATCAGCGTGCGCATCAGCAGCGAAATCAGAATCAGCGATGCCGCCAGACCCAGCACGGCAAACAGCAACGCCTGCATGCGGAAGGTACCCAGGTCGGCATACACCTTGCCTTCATCGAGCACCAGCCCGACGTACCAGTCGACACCCAGTGCCGCACCACCGGGGAGGGGGACAAAGTCGATCATCACCTCGCCGCTGCCGAGCTGCCACTCCTTGAACCCGCGGCTGACCGAGGGCACCTCGAGATCGAACAGCGCATTGAGCGGCTTGCCGTTGAGTGCCGTATCCGGATGACTGACGATCGTGCCCTTTCCATCCACGAGGTAGGCGTAGCCGGTACGGTTGAAGTCGATCGCATTCACCTCTTCGGCAATGGCCTGCAGGCTGAGATCACCACTGAGCACCCCGACAAAGCGACCCTGCTGGCGCAGTGGTGTCGCGACCGAAACCAGCAGCTCGCCACTGGAGGCATCGGCATAGGGCGCGGTAAAGACCGTACGGCCGGCATTCTGCGCCAGACGATACCAGTCCCGCTGACGACCGTCGTAACCGGCCGGCATCTGGATCGAAGGATCGCTGAGGTACAGATCGGGGCCGGTCTGCAGCGCCGCATAGGTGAGGATGAATTCATCCCGCAGACTCGCCTGACGCAGTGTCTGCTCCAGATGCGCCGTGGCAAAACCCGTTTCCGCCACCTCGGCGGTCAGGCGCACCAGCGCAGCCTTTTGCCCCAGCCAGCCACTGACGTTCTGTACCAGCAGCTCGGTGGACTCCTTGACCGCATGCTCGATGTTCTTGGACAGACTGTCCTTGAAGGCAACGTACTGGCTCAGGGTCAGCCCGAGAATGACCAGCAGCATGATCAGGGCCGAGGCAGCCGACAGTTTGGCTCCCAGTTTCATGGCGACATCTCCAATTATCGGTTCGTGATTCGAAAGCAGCTTCTACCTGAAAGGTTAGTAACGAATGATCCGCCAGGCAGGCAAAAGCTGAACGAAGAAAGACGCGTAATTTAGGCGTTGCTGAACAAAAAAGCGCCTTGCGGCGCTTTTTTTACTGCTTGCTGACAAATGTCGCGCTTTAGCGCAGCAGCGGTGCCAGCAGGCTCTGCACACGATCTAGCGCACCGCGATTCTGCGCGACCAGCGCCAGTGCGGCCTGACCCATGGCCTCGGCTCGTTCGGGCTGTTCCAGCAGCGCCACCAGAGCCTGCGCCAACGCATCGGCATCGGCCACTTCCTGCATTCCTTCAACATTCAGGAGCGCACGACTGATCTCCTGAAAATTGAACAGGTGCGGGCCGGTCAGAATCGGCAGGCCGTAGAGTGCGGGTTCAAGCATATTGTGGCCACCGGTCGGGACCAGACTGCCGCCCATAAACACCAGGTCGGCGGCGCCAAAGAGCGCCATCATCTCGCCCATCGAGTCCCCAAGCATCACCTCGGCATCGCCCAGGGGCTGCTCTTCACTGCGCCGTACAACCTTGAACCCCTGCTGCTCGGCCAGCTCTGCGGCCTCCTTGAAGCGCTCGGGATGGCGCGGCACCAGCAGCAGCCGGAGCTCCGGGTGAGTCTCACGCGCCTTGCCAAAGGCCTCGAGCACCGGCTGCTCTTCGCTCTTGTGCGTGCTGGCGGCGATCAGGAGCTTGAGCTGATCGGCCTGCTCACCCAGCCAGAGCTGGCGCAGCGCCTGCCCCTTGGCTCGATCCGCGTCACTGAGCTCGAGATCGAACTTGATCGAGCCCATGATCTTTAGCCGCTCGGCCGGCAGGCCCAGATCGACAAAACGCTGGCCATCGGCGGCATGCTGCGCCGCCACCAGACTCAGGCGCTGCAGCATCGGCCCACTGAGTTTGGCCACCTTGGCGTAACCGCGCGCGGAGCGTTCGGACAGGCGCGCGTTGACCAGGGCGATCGGCACCTGCCGTTTGGCCAGAGCGGCGACCGTATTGGGCCAGAGCTCGGTCTCCATCATGATCGCCAGCGCGGGCTGAACCCGGTTCAGAAAGCGTGCCACCGCGCCGGGTAGGTCATAGGGAGCGTAGCAGTGCAGTACTCGGTCGCCATAGAGCGCCCTGACGCGTGCCGAGCCAGTCGGGGTCATGGTGGTGACCAGCATCTGATGATCCGGGTAGCGCTCCAGCAACCCGCGCACCAGCGGCGCACTGGCCAGGGTTTCACCCACCGATACCGAATGCAGCCAGATCACCGGTTTTTCTGCCACCGGAGCCCCAAACCCAAACCGCTCACCCCAGCGTTTGGCGTAGGCGGGCGCCTTCAGGGCGCGGTAGCACAGACGCGCCAGAATCAGTGGCAGGCCCAGGTAAAACAGCAACGTGTAAAAAAAACGGTTCATGGCTCTTTATCGGCGAAATCGGGAGTGATGCGGATGCCCGTAAAGGGCGCAAGGGCTTATACTACGCGCACTTTTACAGCTGTAGCAGGGATCAGGTAAGCGATGACCCATACCATTGAAAGCGATATCTGTATTATCGGCGGCGGCATTGCCGGACTCTGGCTGTTCCGCCGGCTGAACGATCTGGGCTACCGCGCCCTGCTGCTGGAAAACCAGAGTCTCGGCGGCGGCCAGACCATCAAGTCCCAGGGGATTATCCACGGGGGCACCAAGTATACGCTTTCCGGCAACCTGACCAAGGCATCCGAATGCATCGCCGGCATGCCGCAGCGCTGGCGCGACTGCCTCGCCGGCACCGGCGAGCTCGACCTATCTGCCACCGAGATCCTGTGCGAATACCACTATATGTGGTCACCGGGCGATATCGGCTCGCGCCTGACCAGCTTTTTTGCCAGCAAGGCACTGCGCAGCCGGGTGAAATCGGTCAAAGGCGAGGACCGCCCGGCGGTCTTTCAGGACCCCGCCTTCAAGGGCAAGCTGTACCAGCTGAACGAGCTGGTACTGGATATCCGCAGTCTGATCGCCAACATGACCCGTGGTCTGGAAGCGCGCACCCTGAAGGTAGACTGGGAACAGAACACCTCGCTTAAGATCGGCAGTGATCAGCAGATCGAAGCGATCGAACTGGAACAGAACGGCGAGCAGTACCGCATCGAAGCCAAACGCTTTGTCCTGACCGCCGGCGCCGGCACCGAAGCCCTGCTCGAGCGCTGGGGCCAGGCGGAACCGAAAATGCAGCGCCGCCCGCTGCATATGGCGATGCTGAAAACCGCCTACCCGCACCCGCTGTTCGCCCACTGTCTGGGCACCCAGATGGTGCCGCGCATGACCATCACCAGCCACCCGACCGAAGATGGCCAGTGGGTCTGGTATCTGGGCGGCGACATTGCCGAAACCGGGGTCAAGCGCAGCGAAGCAGAACAGATCGCCTATGCGCAGCAGGAACTCGGCAAGCTGCTGCCCTGGGTCGATTTCAGCCAGGCACAGTGGGGCACCCTGCGTGTTGACCGCGCCGAACCCAAGCAGTCGAGCCTGCTGCGCCCGGACGCCGCATTCTGCAAACCGGTTGCCAATGCCCTGGTGACCTGGCCGACCAAATTGGCCCTGGCCCCGAACCTCTCCGATGAAGTCCTAAAATCCCTGCAGGCAGCAGGCATCGAAGCAACCGGCAACGAGGCCTTTGCCCTGCCCGAGGCGCTGGAGCGCGCACCGATCACCCCGGCTTTCTGGCACGAGGCGTTCGGATGCAACTGAGCCAGAGGCCCCTGGCCGATACCGGGCTGATGCTCTCGAGCATCGGACTGGGTACCGTCAAACTCGGTCGCGATCAGGGGGTCAAATACCCCGAAGGCTTCACGATCCCCGGAGATCATGAAGCTGCTGCACTGATCAACCGCGCCCAGG
>CAYWUD010000230.1:0-4290 GCA_964461355.1 uncultured Pseudomonadales bacterium
GTAATACGGAGCCAAGCGCAGAGCGTTCCATCTGCCGGTCATGCCCGACGCCGTTGACGTTTTTTTCGCATCGCAATCACATCGCTTTGATTCCCCTCTTTCTAGGCTGGCATCTCTACCGATTCAAGGACCAGACGCCATGCCCTCGTTTTCTGCCCGTTCCCATCGCTTCAGCACGCCAAGACCGGATACAAACGCCGCGCCAGAGCCACGCTGCGCCATCACGCATGGAGTTCAGCCGTGAAGCCGGCGCAGAAACACGGGCCGGCCCGCCTTGCCCGCGCCTTCGGTTATTCACTCAAGGGGCTGGCCCAGGCCTACCGCTGTGAAGCGGCCTTTCGTGAAGAGTCCTGGGTTTTTCTGCTGCTGACGCCGGCAACGCTCGCTTTCCCGATCAGCCTGAGCGAGCGGCTGATTCTGATCGCAGCACTGCTGCTGGTGCTGATTGCCGAGCTTTTCAACTCCGCCCTTGAGGCGGTGGTCGATCGTATCGGGCTTGAACACCACCCGCTCAGTGGGCGCGCCAAGGATATGGGATCCGCCGCCGTGCTCCTCAGCCTGGTGCTGTGCGCTCTGATCTGGGCCGCGGTGTTCCTGCCCTATCTCTGATAACCGACGCACCTGTTCCTGTTCGCCCCTCGAATCATTAACCGGATATGAAACTCATGCGAACGTTTGCCCAACGCCATCCCCTGCTCTGGCTGTACCTCTTTTTCGGGTACTTTTCGATTGTTCATCAGGGCCTTGTCTACGCCACCGGGTTATCCGGCTGGAGCGGACTGCGCCAAAGCCTGCTGATGAGTGTTATCTGGCTGCTGCCGGTCATGTGCTGGCCACGACGCATCCGAGCACTGACGGCCATAATCGGTCTGATGCTCGGTGCCACCTCCATGATCAGCCTGGGTTACTGGCTGATTTACGGGCAGGATTTTTCCCAGAGCGCCATTTTTATCCTGTTTGAATCCAACGCCACCGAAGGCGGCGAGTTCATCCGCTCCTACCTGCGCTGGTGGCACCCGCTGGTCTTTATCGCCTATGCGCTGCCGCCGCTGCTGCTGTGGCAGCAGATGCCACGCCTGACTCTGGCGCGCCGACAGCGTTCTGTGGTTGCCCTGCTGTGCAGTACGGTGTTTATGGCCCCGCTGATCTCGGCGCTGCTGCAGAATCAGAACGGCCAGCAGGCGTTTTATCACTGGACCCATCGCCTGCAGCCGGCGGCGCCGTGGAATCTGGTCATCGGGTACAGGAAGTACCGCGAACAGCTCGATGATATGCAGCGTCTGCTGAGCCAGAATACCCAGGCCGAACAGCTGCACCATTTCACCGTTGACCCGACCCGACAGCCCGACACCCTGGTGCTGGTGATCGGCGAATCGACCAACCGCAACCGTATGAGCCTGTACGGCTACCCGCGCCCGACCACGCCGAACCTGGATGCGCTGCGCGATGAACTGGTTGTCTTCAAGGATGTGATCAGCCCGCGCCCCTATACCATCGAAGCCCTGCAGCAGGTGCTCTCCTTTGCCGACACTCAGGATCTGAACGCGTTTTTCGATCAGCCCAACCTTCTGAACATGCTCAAGCGCGCCGGCTACGAAATTACCTGGATCACCAACCAGCAGACCCAGACACGCCGCAACACCATGCTGACCACTCTGTCACAGATGGCCGATCACCAGGTCTATCTGAACAACAACCTGTCGCAGAATGCGAGTCAGTATGACGGCGCGGTGCTTGAGCCCTTCGACCAGGCGCTGCACAGCCGGGCCAAGAAACAGCTGATCGTGGTACATCTTCTGGGCACACACCGAAGCTACCACTACCGCTACCCGGAGTCCTTTGCCTACTTTAACGACCACCAGGGCGTACCCGCATGGGTCGGGGCCGACATGCTTGAGGAGTACAACAGCTACGACAATGCCGTGCGCTATAACGATTTCGTGGTCAGTCGGCTGATCAGCCGTCTGCGCGCGGCCAGTGACAATGCTCTGCTGGTCTATTTTTCCGACCATGGCGAGGAGGTGTATGACCAACCCGAATCGCTCTTTACCGGCCGTAACGAAGGCAAACCCACTCCGGCGATGTATACCGTGCCCTTTATCCTCTGGTCCAATGCCCGCGCACTGCGCGCACCGATGCAGCAATGGCACCGCTACACCGACCGAGCCTTCATGTCGGCGGACCTGATTCATACCATCCCGGACATGATCGGCATCGGCTTTGATGAGCTCGATCACAGCCGCAGCCTGGTTTCCACGGACTTTACCCGCCGCCCGCGGATGATCGGCCTGCCCGGTCAGCAGGTAGAATTCGACAGCCTGACCCGGCAGGAGCTGGCGGATACACCCCGTAGCGCAGCGCTGAAAACCCTGGTTTCAGGTGCGCAGACACCGGCCCCGGGAGCCTGAAAAAAGTCTGTAGAGAAGATGGGGCCTGGGTAAAGACCTAGAGCCCCGGGCGGGGCGCAATACCGGACTCGTAATTCCATTCGCAACGCACGCTGATCTCGGAGTTTTCCGGATCGTGGCAGTTGCCCTTGGTTTCCCAGTGAAAGGTGTGATTTCCGGAGAGTTCGGTTTCAAGGTGCACCGTGGCCGACACCCAGTACATTTTCGCCAGCAGTTCCTCGAACTTGCGCATCCACAGCTCCCACTCGTACTCGACGGCTGCGTAGGAGGCGCCAAAATGGATGATCTGGGTCTGGTAGGTACCGAACACCGGTGCGTCACCACTGACGGCAAACATCTCCCGGCTGAGGAAGGGCCACTCGTCCTGGTCCGGCAACCGGTTGATTACCCGCTGGTTCTGCAGTCGGCGCAACCGGCAGTCACGCGCATCGCCAAAGGGCAGATCACGGATGCAGCCATAAACGATCGATTCACGCTCCAACAAGACACTCCCCAGAGTAACGCGGCCACCCGAGTACGTAACGGCAACCAAAACGACACGTTACACCATTCCCGGACTCAGCCAAACAGCCAGCGCCAGAAACTCGGCTGATTGAGTTCCGCTTCGCAGCGGCGCAGCTGGGCGCCATACTCGCTGGCCAGAGATTTCACCTCGGCCGCACGGTTGCGCAGCCAGGCCTTGTTCTTCCAGGTGCCACGACGGTAGCCGCCCCAGCCTTCGTGGTAGTTGAGGTACTGCTGATCGGCATGCCACAGCGAGACGCCGTTGATGCTGCGCGACTTGTGGGTGTACCAGCCGATAAAGTCGATCGCATCGGCAAACCGGGTGCGTTTCGCGCCCCAGCGGGCCGCATCGGACTTGTACTCACCCCAGACCGGATTCTGCGCCTGCGCATAGCCGTAGGCGGTCGAGGGCCTGGGCCCCGGAATAAACCCGAGATACCAGGTACGTGGCGGCCGCGCATCGGCAATGTAGCTCGATTCGTGGCGCATGATCGCCATCATCACCTGTATCGGTGTACCCCAGCGCTCGCGGGCATCTCGAGCATCGAAATACCAGTCCGGATACTGCCGAAAGATGGCGCAGAGATTGCTCTGTTCCCTTGGCGGTGGCGTGTGGGCGCAGCCTGAAAGCCCCAGCACCAGTGCCAGCAGCCCGCCGAGCCTAAGCGCCTGGCGCCAGTCCCTGAGCGGCCAGACGCCGCAGAAACTCCTCTTCATCGATCACCTCCACCCCTAGGTCCTGGGCCTTGGTCAATTTGGAGCCGGCCTTTTCCCCCGCCACCAGTGTACTGGTGTTCTTGGAGACCGAACCTGCGACCTTGGCGCCGAGCTGTTGCAGCAACTGCTTGCCTTCACTGCGGCCCATCCGCGTCAGCGTACCGGTCAGTACCCAGGTCTGCCCGGCCAGCGGCAATGCATCCGCTGCGGGTTTCGCTTCCTTAGGCCAGTGAATTCCGGCATCGAGCAGCGCACCGATGGCGGCCTGGTTGTGCGGTTCATGAAAAAAGTGCCGGATATGGGCCGCCACAATCGGACCGACCTCGTCCACCGCCAGCAGGGCCTCCTCGCCGGCCTGCATCAGCGGCTCAAGATCGCCGAAATGACTGGCCAGGGTCTGCGCCGTACTTTCCCCCACTTCACGAATCCCCAGGGCATAGATAAAACGCCCCAGACGCGTGGCCTTGCTGCGCTCGAGCGCCGCCAGCAGATTGGCCGCCGATTTCGCCCCCATCCGCTCGAGTCGCTCGAGCTGATGCTGCTGCAGGCTGAACAGGTCAGGCAGTGCATGCACCAGCTCCTGATCAACCAGCTGCTCGACCAGTTTGTCGCCAAGCCCGTCGATATCGAGCGCCTTGCGCGAGGCAAAGTGCTTGATTGC
>CAYWUD010000231.1:0-4266 GCA_964461355.1 uncultured Pseudomonadales bacterium
CGGTAGTTCCAGTAGGTGCGGTACTCGCCCTCGCGCAGCGCGGCATAGGCGCCCAGCGCCGCGTCGATCTTGTCGTTGGCACCGTCTTCGGCACGCAGCTTGAGATCCTGCCAGATACCGACCAGATCCTCGTAGGTGTCGGTATCGACCTCGGCATTGGTATCACCGTCGACCAGACTGCCGCCGGCAACCTCGATCCAGACATCCCCGGCGCTCGACACCAGCGACTGTACGCGCAGGTCGTCGCTCTGCTCGCTGATAAAGATATCGCCGCTGGCACTGGCATTGAGCAGGCTGGCGCCGTCGTTGCCGGTATCGATCTGCAGCGCTGCGCCGCTGCTACCGATGGCACCGGCCTCGGCGGTCAGGGTCAGTGCACCGCCATACACCAGAGCGCTCGTGCCGCTGGCGCGGCCCAGGCTTTCGGCCGTGACGCTGACCTCGGAGCGGTTGCTCGAGCGGATCTGATCGATCAGCAGCACGCCGGTCAGTTCGTTGATGCGCACCACCCCGGTACTGCTCACCGCACTCAGGCTGGCATTGGCATGATCGATCTGTTCGGTGTTGACCGCCTGGACCGCACCGATATCGCCCACGGCGCTCAGGCTGATCACCCGGCCCCCTACGCCGGTAGCGCTGTTGGACTGAACGATAGCGCCTTGGCTACTGAGGGTCGTGGTACCGGAGCTGTTGACGATACTGTCGGCCAGACGCAGATCGACCCCGGCAACGCTGGAGGTAATGCTGATATCGCCTTCGCTGGCATCGCCCATAAAGCTGATGCCGATCGCCCGGTCGGCTTTCAGGCTGTGGGTATAGGTGGTGGTGGTGGTCCCTTCCATCACATAGTGGGTGTAATAGGTGGTCTCACCGTACCAGGTGCTCTTTTTCCAGCGATCGACGATGCTGGTTTCACCGGTCACCACATCCGGATCGCTGACGCTGAAGATATAGGCATCGCTGGCGCTGGCGGCATCCAGATAGAAATAGGGCCCCTCATCCTTGAGCGTCTGACTCAGGACATAGTGATCATCCCAGGTGGTATCGGCCGGATCCGGTGATATCCAGTCGATGCCGAGCCAGGCCGACTGCTTGTCCACCAGGTGGTACTCGTCGCCTTCAACGAGATCCACCGAATAGGCGTAGCGCGCCCCGGTTTTCGGGCTGTAGCTAAAGCTGCTGCCGGTTGCGCTCGCTACCAGAGCCCCCAGCACCCGGTTGCCGCTGGCATCCACCGCACCGCTGTAGACGTACTGGTTGGAACGGCCGCCGTTTTCGTCCATCTCGTAGATGGTCAGGCGGTTCTGGTAACGGTCGTACAGTTCCAGATAGCCATCGCCACGCTCGCCGTTATCGACCCGGTTGACCACCAGATCGAAGGCGGTGTTGTTGGTGATGGCGATATCGCCATAACCGCCGAGCACCCGGATCTCGCCCGCCCCGGTGTTGACGATCTTGCCGGAGATGGAGATATAGCCGCCGGTAATGGCGACATCCTCCACCTCCAGCTGACCGGTGGCGGTGTTGTAGTAGACATTGAAGTGTTCGTACAGACTGACGGTCTTGCCGCTGCTGTCGGTGGTGCTGAGCCACACCCGGCCGGTCGCCGAGTTCGACAGGCTGTTGATAAAGGCGGTGGCCTCCGCCCCCAGCGTGAGCGTCTTCTGCGCGTCACCGCTTTGCAAAATACCGTTCAGGTTGACCCAGGAAGCATCGATGCTGATGCGATCGGCCTTGATCAGGTTGTTGGCCGAATCGGCGGTCATGATCGCCTCGACCAGGGCATCGCTTTGGGCATCGGTCAGCCCCGGCTGGGAAATGCCGCCGCTGGTCAGGCTGTCGAGCAGAGAATAGCCTTCACCGCCGGTCTGGAAACGGGTCGCGCCGTCTACCACCAGCGCACCGCCGGCGGTAACCGACATGTTCTTGGCCGCGATATCGCCATAGATATACACGTTGCCGTTACCGGCATTGTCGCTGTTGTAGATATCCAGAAGGCCGCGGTAGTTGTAGATATCGCCGTTGATGGTGATATCGGGCAGCACGCCGTGTCCGGCCACGTTCTGAATGACGATGCTCGGATCACTGGCACTGTTGTCGGTGATACTGCCAAGACTTGCATCGGCGACCGCGCTGTCGTTCAGGGCATTGATCTCGCTGTTGCTGTTGACCTGCTCGCCGTTGAGATAGAGCCCCCCGCTGGTATCGGGAATGATGATATCGCTGATCTCGAGATAGGCACTGGTGTCGTTGGTAATGGTGACATTGGCATCACCGGGGGCATCGATCACCCCGCTGCCGGTAATACCGTCACTGCGGATATCGATATAGCCGGCCTGTGCCCAGACCGGATCGACGACAATGGTGCGCACCTCGGACTCGACATAACCGCCAAGGCCGTTGGCATCCACTTCCCAGAGCCCCAGCGCCTGCAGCTCGGCGGTAATACGGGTCACTTCCGCTTCGTAATAGGCCTTGAGATCGGCATTGCTGTCGCCGTATTCGGCCAGCTGCGCCTTGGCTTCGGCCAGATCCTCGATCAGCCCGCTTTCCATCTCCTTGGAACCGAGGCTGTAGCCGATCTCGCCGCTGCCGCTGATCGTGCCGCTGGCATCTTCGGTCAGCACCAGCGACTGGTTGCGGTTGGCCCCGGTGCGCAGCGTACCGTTGATCTCGACAACCCCGTCGGAGTTGCTGTCGACATCACCGTTGTAGACCTCGGTACCACTGATCAGATCATTAAGACCGGTCACCCAGTTGGTGCCCTTGGCCTTGGCAAACATGTCGGCGTAACCGGCACGCTCGGCATGCAGATAGGCAATCCCCCCGGTCTCGAGCAGAGCGCCGCTGGCCACGGTGATATGGTTGGTCTGCAGCAGATTGGCGGTGGCATCGAGATCGGTAATCGGAATCACGCTGACCGAGAAGCTGTTGCTGCGCGCCTGTACCGTATAGGCATCGCGGTTGAAGTCGGTATCGGTGCCGGCCGATACGCGAAGGTCCAGATCCGCCAGCACGCGGGCGCCACTCAGGAAGGTCACATCGTTGTCCGGTCGCAGGTCAACGGTGGCATCACTGGCGGCCACGGTGCCCACCCCATGGGCTTCGGTGTTGTTCCTGACGTTCAGATCGCCGTTACCGCGGGCCGAAATCACCACCTCGCCGATCGCATCGATCAGCGCGTTGCTGCCAACCGTAACCCGCGCCACATTTTCACTGCTGCTGACATCGATATAGGAGCCCACTCCGGCAATGGCGATGCCGCCGGCCGCCACGAACAGACTGTTTTCCTGCACATTGAAGCTGTTGAGCGCATGCAGATTGACCGCCCCGGGGTTGGTGCGCGTACCGCCCACCTGCAGCACCGCATCACTGTCGATCAGTACCTCGGTGTGAATATCCAGATCGATATCCACATGCAGCGCAGCCACCGCCACACCGGCGGCCACCACGGCATAACCTTCGGTGTTCTTGCCCGAAACCTGATCCTTCTCCACCAACGAGTTGGCGGCAATATCGATGTCCAGCGCATTGATCACCACGCCCTGGCCGATTCTGGCTTCGACATCACTGGTGATCGCATGATCGACGTCGGCACCGGTACCGGCCAGGATACCGGCCGAGAACACGGTCACGGTGTAATCGAACGTGGCACTGTGCTGGGCCACCATGGCCAGCGCACCGGTCTGCCCGTAGCTGTTGTCAAGGTCGCCATCCAGGCTGATCGCCGCACCGCTGGCATCGTCGATCCAGGCCTTCGCCTTGCTGCTGTCGGTGCTCTTGGCACGGGCCCCGGCACCGGAAAGCAGCAGCCCCACAGAGCCGGTAAGAATATCGGTGAAGTTATCGTTTTCACTCAGCGCCTTGATGCTCAGGGAGCCGGCGTCGACCGCCACATCGGTCCCGAGGTAGGCGTAGGTTTCGCTCGCGGTATTGATCTCGGCATGACCGACACCGACCGCCGCAATCAGGCTGCCCGCACCGCCACCGGCTTTTGCACGGTGACGGGTCTCGTTTTCGGCGAGCACTTCAACCTGTCCGGTGACCGTGAGTTCGGCGTTATCGGCAATACCGGCGCGGACATAGCTGTTGTTCTCGATCCGGTTGACCGAAGCATCCACCCCCAGCAGCAGACCGGTAGAGGCAGAGGTGCTCTCGGTATCAACGGTGTACCCATGACTGCCGATCAGGTTCTCGGCGTTCACACTGACGCTGGCCGCCTCGATCACCACGCCGTTGCCACTGGCCGCAAGATCCGGATTGCCG
>CAYWUD010000232.1:0-4262 GCA_964461355.1 uncultured Pseudomonadales bacterium
TACTTGCTACCCAACCTGGCCATCACGATGAATGGCGCGCCCGGCAGGATTCGAACCTGCGACCGACCGCTTAGAAGGCGGTTGCTCTATCCAACTGAGCTACGGGCGCACTGAAAACACAGGTTCGCAATACTGGTCGGGGTAGAGAGATTCGAACTCCCGACATCCTGCTCCCAAAGCAGGCGCGCTACCAGACTGCGCTATACCCCGAACAACGCTGACTTGCCTCGTCTCCAAAGCGGGAGCGGCTCAGCAAGTGGTGCGCATCATACTCATCCCCCCAAAGCGCGTCAATGTCTGCTCCGGGCAAATTGTTCCGACCATTCCCGCATCTTTCCCATGGACTCTGGCGCTGACCGTGCGGCCATGAGAAAATCCGCCGGTTTTACAATTCATGAGTCGACCATCCGACCGCCTACGAAGGAGCCAACGCCACCCATGAGCGCACGCATTATCGATGGTAAGGCAGTTGCAGCATCTGTAATTGACCGTGTAGCCGAACGCGTACAGATCCGCACCGCCCAGGGCCTCAGAGCCCCGGGGCTGGCTGTAATTCTGGTCGGTGAAGATCCCGCCTCCCAGGTTTATGTGCGCAACAAGCGCAAGGCCTGCGAGCGCGCCGGTTTTGTCTCCAAGAGTTTCAACCTGCCGGCCGCTACCACCGAAGCCGAACTGCTCGCTCTGGTGCAGCAGCTGAACGACGACTCCGAAATCGACGGCATCCTGGTGCAGCTGCCGGTACCGGCCCATATCAACTCGGCCCGCATTCTTGAGGAGATTCATCCGGACAAGGATGTAGACGGCTTCCACCCCTACAACATCGGCCGTCTGGCCCAGCGCATCCCGGTGCTGCGCCCCTGTACGCCGAAAGGGGTAATGACCCTGATCGAATCGACCGGTGTTGATATTACCGGCATGAACGCCACCATTGTCGGCGCTTCCAATATTGTCGGTCGCCCGATGGCCCTGGAACTCCTGCTCAAGGGCTGTACCGTGACCGTTGCACACCGCTTCACCAAAGATCTGCCGGCAACCCTGAAGGATGCCGACATCGTCGTGGTCGGCGTCGGCAAGCCGGGGCTGGTCAAGGGCGAATGGCTCAAACCCGGCGCCATGGTACTGGATGTAGGCATCAACCGCCTTGAAGATGGCCGTCTCACCGGCGACATCGAGTTCGACGCCGCGGTCGGCCATGTCGGCTGGATCACCCCGGTTCCGGGTGGCGTCGGCCCGATGACGGTCGCCTCTCTGATCGAAAACACGCTCTACGCCTGCGAACATCTGCACAGCCCGGTCTGATCAGGGCTCTGACAAAATCCCCGCCATGCGGGGTTTTTTTTCGCTCAAAGATCGTGCAACGCCTCGATCGGGTCAATGGCGGCCGCCTGCCGCGCCGGCCCCCAGCCGGACACGCCGCCGACCAGCAACGACAACAGCAACGCCGCCAGCAGAAAGTGCGGCTCCAGCGTCACCGGCAATTGCGGCAGCAACCAGCCAAGCAGCGCCCAGCAGACCAGCAGCAACAGCAGCCCCAACAGTCCACCGAGCCCTGCAAGCACCATCGCCTCGAGCAGAAACAGCTGCTGTATGGCGCGACTGCGCGCCCCCAGCGCGACCAGGAGACCGATTTCACCGCGCCGCTCCTGCACACAGGTGGTCATGATCGTGACCACCCCCACCCCGCCGACAAACAGCGAGATCAGCCCGAGCGCCCCGACACCCAGACTCAGCAGCCCGAGGATACGATCAAGGCTGGCCAGCATTTCATCCTGGGTGGTCAGGGTAAAATCTTCCCGACCATGGCGCTCGATCAGGGCCCGCCGGACGCGCTCGGCATAGCGCTGGCTGTCGGTTGCCGCCGCAAACAGCAGATCGACCTCCATCAACCCTTCACGGTTGAACAGCTGCTGGGCCAGATCAACCGGGATATAAGCGATCTCGTCCAGATCAAAGCCCAGCAGCTGCCCCTTAGGCGCCATCACACCGATCACGCGAAAGCCCATCCCGCCGATCCGCACCCGCTGTCCCAGAGGCGACTCGGCACCGAACAGGGCATCGGCAAGCTTTGCGCCGACCACCACATAAGGGGAAGAGCGCCCGCGCGTCTGCGGCGGCAAAAAGCGCCCGCGTCCGACCTCGAACCGCCACAGGCGCGGCACATCGCTGCTGACGCCGATAATATCGGCCGCCCGCGAAAAACGGCCCCACTGCAGCTCCCCGGCGCCCTGAATCACCGGCACCATCGCCTCGGTATAGGGCAGGCGCGCCAGCGCCCGCGCATCGTCCAGCGTGAGCGGGCGGCTACTTGCCAGCAGCCCGCCGAGCCCCGCGGTCATGGTGGTTCCCGGCGTTACCGCCACAATTCTCGAGCCGAACTGGGAAAAGCTCTCCAGCACATAGCTCTTGAGCCCCTCGCCGAGGGCGGTCAGCAGTGCCACGGCAAAGATACCGATGGCAATGGCGAGCAGCGTCAGTGCACTGCGCAGGGGACGGAACACGAGCGCACGCAGCACATACTGACAACGGTCCCGCATGTTCATCCGGACCTCCCGCTCAGCGCATCGACCGGGGCCAGCCGCCCCGCCCAGCGCGCAGGCAGCCAGGCGAACAAGGTGCCGACCAGCAACGCGATGGCCACCGAACCGCACTGCGCCCACCAGGGCGTGACAAATTCAAGCGCTGGCCACTGCCAGCGTGCCAGGGCGAGCAGCAGTGTACTTAACAGCAAGCCGGACAACGCCCCGGCCGCCGTCAGCAACAGCGCTTCGGTCAGGAACAGCCGCCGAATCATGCGGCTCGATGCTCCCAGCGCCTTGAGCAGGCCGATCTCGGCAACCCGCTGATTGACGCTGACCCAGGTGATATTCATGATCAGCACCCCCGCCACCACCAGACTGACCCCGGCGACCGCGCCAATACCCAGTGTCAGCGCCTGCAACAGATCGGCAAAGGTGGCCAGCAGCGAATCCTGGCTGATCACGGTGACATCCTCGCCGCCCTGATGCCGCGCCTTGAGCAGCGCCAGAATGTGCTGCCGCCCCGCCGGCAGTGCACGCGGATCGCGCACCTCCACAAACAGGCGAAACAGCCCCTGGCGGTTGAACAGCTGCTGGGCACTGGCCACCGGAATCAGCACCAGATCACTCATATCAAGCCCCAGCGACTGCCCCTGATCGGCCAGCACACCGATCACGCGAAAGCGCATCCCCCCCGCACGCAGCCAGCCCCCCAGCGCCGGCTCGGGCGCAAACAGACGCCGAGCCAGCGCCGCACTGATGACACAGACCGGTTGCGCCCGGTCCATCGCTAACGGCGGCAACGCCTGCCCATGCGTCAGTGCCAGCCGGCGCAGGGCAAAAAAATCCCGCGTCGTCCCGAGCACCAGCACATCGCGACTGCGATTGCCTCGGCTGACTTCAGCCTGACCGGCGGCCAGCGGCACCACACGGGAAAAATGAGGCTGGCGCGCCAGCACCCGAGCATCTTCCAGCGTCAGATCACGGGGCGCGAGCCCGGTCAGCGGCGGAATACCACCACGGGTTTCCTTGCGCCCGGGCAGTACGATCAGGGTACTGCGCCCGAGCAGGTCAAACTCCTCGAGCACAAAGTGACGCGCCCCCTCACCAAGGCCGGTCAGCAGGTTGATCGCCAGCACCCCGACCAGCAGCGCCAGCCAGAGCATCAGGGTACGAAAGCGTTGTCGTACCAACACCTGGGCACAGAAGCGCAGCTGGTCAGACCAGCGCATGATCGGCCACCCGATCCTGAGTAATACGCCCGTCACACATGCGCAGCTGACGCCGCGCACGCCGCCCCAACGCCGGATCGTGGGTCACCACCAGCAGCGTCAGACCGCTCTGCCAGAGCGTTTCGAGCACCTCGACAACCTCCTGACCGGACTGACTGTCAAGGTTCCCGGTCGGCTCATCGGCCAGCAGCAGACGCGGCCCCATCACCACCGCTCGGGCAATCGCAACGCGCTGCCGCTGCCCGCCCGAGAGCTGTGCAGGACGGTGACGGGCGCGCTCGGCCAGCCCCAGCTGCTCGAGCAGGGCCGCACTGCGCCGCTGGCGCTCGGCCGGTGCAACACCGGCCAGCAGCAGCGGCAGCTCGATATTCTCACGCGCACTGAGGCGGTCGATCAGATGGTAGGACTGAAAGACAAAACCGATTTCACTCAGCCGCAGCGCCGCACGCTGGGCTTCGGAGAGCGCCTCGGTTGCCTGTTGTCTGAGCCGATAATGCCCGGCATCGGGGCGATC
>CAYWUD010000233.1:0-4220 GCA_964461355.1 uncultured Pseudomonadales bacterium
AGCTATGCGGGCTCGATTCGGTCACCATCAGCCGCTGGGAGCGCGCCACGACCGAGCCGACGGCGGAACGTCAGAAACAGGTGATCCGCTTTTTCGGTGACAGTCTCGAAGAAGTCTTTCCGTTTCGTTCGTCCAAGAGCCAGACCCTGACTCCCGAGCGTTCGGTCAGTTATCTGGTGCGCCACCACCTCAATTCGCCGAAGCTGGCGCACAAGGTGGGCTCCTTCCCGGCGACCGATATCCAGAAATATCAGGTGCTGCGTCTGGGCGAAGAGCTGGACAGCCAGCCGCTGCTGGAACTGGCCCTCGATTATGATCATGCGCTGTTTCCCTGCGCGCATCCGGTGAGCCTGAGTCAGCTCGAAGGCTGGAGCGAGCATGCCCAGGAACTGATGCTCGGGTGTACCCGCCTTGGTCATTACTTTGGCCATCTGCTCTGTCTGCCGGTCAAGCCCGAGCGTTTTGAGCAGCTGGTGCGTGCCGAGATCAATGAAAGCGATATCACGGTCGATGATCTGGCGCGCAGCGATGAGCCGCACAGCCTGTATATCTATTCGCTGTACGGAGCCAGTCGGGTGGTGGCGTCGATCATGCTGGTGCACCTTGCGCGCTATATCAGTGAGCATAAGGATGAGGTACAGGAGATCGGTGCTCTCTGCGCCACCAGCGATGGCGCCCGTCTGGCACGAGCCTTCCACCTGCAGTTACAGGCGGTGGGGCCGGAACAGAGTGGTGGCGCCGTACGCTATCAGGGGCAGGAAGTCAGCTTTGTCACCTACGCCGCTTCGGTGAAGAAGGTGCTCGATGACAACGGCCTGCGCCGTATCATGTCCGCCTTTACCGGCTAACCACGGTTAGCCTCAGTTTCTCAGACAAGGCGACCTCCGGTCGCCTTTCTCTTTTCAGCCCTGTGCCGCTGCGAGCGGGTGATGAGCCATCAGCAGGTACTCATGCCCCTGCCGGTGGTAGCGGCGCCAGGTTTCGGCCACGGTGCTCGGCGCCTCCTCGGGCCAGTGGCTACAAAAACCACTGCGCCGGTAGAACGCATCCAGATGGGCATAGGGATAGCACCAGATGATCTCTGTAGCAAAACAGGGCAGCACGGCTTCGAGCAGCTGACGCCCCAGCCCCTGGCCGCGGAGGTTCTGATCGACCCAGAGGCTGCGTAGCAGCCAGTGTTCAGTATCGGCCTGGGGGCACAGGCGAACGGCCGCCAGGATGCGGTTGTCCTGCTGCAGTACAAAGACCCGTTCGCCGCCGCGGGGTGCGCCCTTGTGGCCGTTGGCTTTGTAGAACTTGCGTACCAGGGGCCAGCGCAGGGGCTCGATCTCGTGGCAGGCGGCCATCAGTGGTCCTTGCGGGCCTTGCCGAGTTCGCGCTGGATCGCGCTTAAAATACCGCGCAGGATCGACAGTTCGGTCTTTTCCGGACGGCAGCGATTGAACAGGCGGCGCAGCCGCTGCATGATCTGCCCCGGATGCTGCTTGATGATGAAGTGCGTCTCGTGCAGCGTTTCTTCCAGATGCGCATAAAAGCGCTCCATCTCCTGAGTCCGCGGGTAAGGTTCCTCGGCATCCTGCTGCGGGTAGGCCGCGGCCTGACGATCCAGCTGCGCCTGCCAGAGTTCGTAGCTGAGTACCTGCACCGCCGCGGCAACATTGAGCACCGGGTACTCCGGGTTGGCCGGGATGGCGAGATGGTAATTGCACTGCTGCAGTTCATCGTTGTGCAGGCCCATCTTCTCGCGTCCGAACACCAGTGCAACCTGCGCGCCGCTGTCGGCCTCGCGCACTGCCTGGGCGGCGCCTTCACGGATGTCGAGCATCGGCCAGGGCAGGCTGCGTGAGCGGGCACTGGTGCCGATGACCAGCGAGCAATCGGCAATCGCTTCTTCCAGACTGTCAACGATCACTGCCTGTTCAAGCAAGTCGCAGGCGTTGGCGGCCATCTGGGTGGCTTCGGGGGCGGGAAAACGCTCGGGCTGTACCAGATAGAGCTGGGTAATGCCCATGGTTTTCAGGGCCCGGGCAGCGGAACCGATATTGCCGGGGTGGTAGGTATTGATCAGAACGGCGCGGATATTCTCGAGCATGGGACAGGCCAGAACGGGGTGAATAGAAAAACGCCGGCGATTATACGCCGGCGCCGGGTTCCTCCCAAGGGTGGGTCATGCCGGGTCGTCGGCCGGCTGGGGCTGCGGCAGCGGACGCGCCACCAGCAGCAGGGCCGGCAGCAGGGTCAGGTTGCAGAGCATCGCCACCAGCATCGCCAGCCCGGTCAAGAGACCGAACACAATGGAGGGGGTAAAGTTGGACAGGGCGAAGATCGAGAAGCCCACGATGATGGCGACCGAGGTGTAGTACATCGCCTTGCCGATACTGCCGTGACAGCGGTGCATGGTGGCGAGGTAATCGCCGTCGGCGGCAAATTCCTCACAGAACCGATGCACATAGTGGATCGAATCGTCGACCGCGATTCCGACCACGATGGCGGCGATGGTGATGGTCATCATGTCCAGCGGAATGCCGGTCCAGCCCATGATGCCGAGCACCAGTGCGGCCGACAGGAGGTTCGGCAACAGGGTCAGAATCGCCAGGTAGAACGAGCGGAACAGCACCATGAACATCCCCAGAATGGCCAGAAACACGGTGCCGATGGTCAGAATCTGGGACTCGAACAGGCTCTGCAGCATGTTGTTGTACAGCTTGAGCATGCCGGTGATATGCACCTGCTCCGGGGCCAGTCCCTGCTCGTTGACCAGATAGTTCTGCAGATGTTCGATCAGCTCCTGACGGCGCAGGTTCGGATCGGTTTCCATCACCCGCATGCTGATGCGTACCTGATTGGCGTCTTCACTCAAAAACGGGTCGATCAGGGCGCGCTTGATATCCGGCGGCAGCATGCTGCGCAGAATCGCCAGCTGGATGTCATCGGGCATCTGGTCGTTATTGAGCATCCGTACCACTTTCATGGTGGTGGCGATCGACTGCACCTTGCCGACTTCGGGCAGGGTTTCAAGGTAATCGTGAATCTGTTCGACCAGCGCCAGCTTGCGGCCGTTGAACCAGTAGTTGGGCGCGCTGAGATCGCTGCCTTCGCCCTCGTCGGCGAAGTCATCGGCAAACTCATCGGTAAATTCGTCGGCAAATTCATCGCCGAAGGGGTCCTGCTCGAGCTGCTGCTGCGCCTTCAGGTAATCGAAAAAGGCCTGGTCGGCATCGAGCACGATATCAAGCGGTGTGGTGCCGCCAAGCTCCTGATCGATCACCAGCATGCCCTGATAGATCTCGGTGGTGTCCTTGAAGTAGTCGATAAAGCGGTTTTCCACTTCGAGACGGGCAACTCCCATGGCGCACAGCAGCGCCAGCAGCAGCCCGGCCAGAATCAGCAGGTAACGGCCGCGCTCGGTCAGCGCCGCGAGTTTGAGGGTCATGCGGCGGGTGAGGTCGTTGCCCGATTCTACCGGGCCGGGGCCGGTGAGCATCAGCAGGGCCGGGAACAGCAGGAAGCAGACCACAAAGCCCAGCAGCAGGCCGGCGCTCATCATCCAGCCAAAATCGATCACCGGGCGAATGCCGCTGACGACCAGAGAGCTGAAGGCCACCATGGTGGTCAGTACGGTGTACAGGCAGGGTTTGACCATCAGCGCCATGGTTTGCCAGACCAGGGTCTGCTGGTCCCATTCCGGGTGGTCGGCATGCAGGCCGCGGTAGCGCACGGTCAGGTGCAGGCAGATGCTGAGGGTAATGATCAGCAGCAGTGAAATGAAGTTCGAGGAGATCACCGTGGCGCGCCAGTCGGTCAGGCCGAGCCAGCCGAGCATCAGCAGGTTGGTGACCAGGCAGCAGGCCAGCGGCAGCACGATCCAGCGCTTGGCACGGAAAAACAGCCAGAGCACGCCGATGATAAACAGGATCATGGCACTGCCGAAAATCAGGATGTCGCTCTGGATGAAATCGATCATGTCGACGGTGATCATCGGCACGCCACCGAGGAACAGGCGCGCCTTGTCACGCTGGGTGTCCATCAGCGTGCGGACGGTCTCGATATCCGCCTTCTGTCGCTCGGCCGCCAGCAGGGTGTAATCGGCAAAGGCCTGCTCGGCCTTCACCAGCTCCAGCTGCTCGGTGTCCGACAGGCCCTCCTCGAGCTGCTTGCGGCGCAGCCCGTCACGTTCCTCGAGGAGGCGGAAATACTCCAGATCGCGCTTGAAGTTGACC
>CAYWUD010000234.1:0-4206 GCA_964461355.1 uncultured Pseudomonadales bacterium
ATGCAGACGGGGCCGACGCGAGTGCTGCTTGAGTGCTTCGAGCAGCAGTTCAAATGAATCTTCAGCTTTGCGGCAATAGGCATCGAGCTGGACATCACTGCAGGGTGGAAAGGCGCGCCCGAGCTTTGATTCGAGTTGCTTTAGAAACTGACCGGCGACGGCTCGATTCAGCGGCGCCATCACCAGCGGCAGAACCTGCTCGGCATAGGTAGGCTCGGTAGCCAGCCGCTCACGGACCTCGGGACGACCGACCAGTAGAATACGTAACGGCCAGTTATTGGCCTGCACCTGAGCTTGGAAATGCATCAACCAGGCCAGTGCTTCTGGCTGCAGAAGCTCGGCCTGATCAACGGCCAGAACCAGGCTGCGCCCGCGTGCGGCCAGCTCAGTGAACTGGCGCGCCAGCCAGAGCGTGCGGGGCTCTCCGTCGCCCCCCAGATAACGGACCAATAGGCCCAGCAAGGCCGATGCGCCCATACCGGACTTGGCATTGATCAGACAGGATTCGGAATCACCGGGCAAGGCCCCCAGAAAGGCGTGCAGCAGTTGGGATTTTCCCGAGCAGGAAGGGCCTGTCAGCAGTATCAGAAGATCGCTGTAACGGCTGTAGTGTTCCAGACTCTGGAGCAGCTCATCACGTTCCGGGCTGGAAAAAAACACTCCGGCCTTCCCTTCTGCCTTCCTCGGCTCTGCCACTATGGAGGTCATCTCCCGTCCTGTATCAATGCGCCTGTTTCAGGGTCTGCTGCAAATGCTCCAGCGCAAAATCAGCCGTCACAACCGCCTTGCCGACCTGCTCCAGCAGCACCAGACGCAGCTGGCCGTCTACGACCTTCTTGTCGACCGCCATCAGGGCCAGAAAATCATCAGCCCCCATCTCCTTGGGTGCGGCTACCGGCAGGCCCGCCTTCAGCAGTAAAGCGCGCAGCTCCTCGACGTCCTCAGGAGACAGGCAGCCCATACGGCAGGAGAGATCAGCGGCCATCAACATGCCCACAGCAACGGCCTCGCCGTGCAGCCAGTTTCCATAGCCCTGATGGGTTTCGATCGCATGGCCAAAGGTATGACCAAGATTGAGGATGGCCCGAATACCCGACTCGCGCTCATCTTCAGCGACGACGCGCGCCTTGTCGCTGCAGGAGCGCTCGATGGCATAAGCAAGGGCTTCAGGATCGCGCGCGAGCAGCGCGTCCAGATGTTCTTTCAACCAGTCGTAGAAGGGACGATCGCAGATCAGGCCATACTTGATCACTTCGGCCAGACCGGCAGAGAGTTCACGATCGGGCAGGCTGTTCAGTACATCGGTATCGGCCAGTACCACCTGGGGCTGGTGAAACGCGCCGATCATGTTCTTGCCCAGACGATGGTTGACCCCGGTCTTGCCGCCGACGGAGGAGTCGACCTGTGACAGCAGCGTGGTCGGAATCTGAATAAAGGCCACACCACGCTGGTAAGCCGCTGCGGCAAAACCGGTCATATCACCGATCACGCCACCGCCCAAAGCCACCAATGTAGTCGTGCGGTTGTGCCGCGCCTCGAGCAAACCATCAAAAATACGGTTAACAGTATCGAGATTCTTGTACTGCTCACCATCGGGCAGAACGATCTCGATCACTTCATATCCAGCCAGCAGTTGGCGCACTGCAGCCATATAAAGAGGGGCAACCGTGGTGTTGGATACCACGGCAACCTGCTTGCCTCTGATATGCTCGGCCAGCAAGTTGCTGGACCCCGTCAAAAGACCGGGGCCAATATGGATCGGATAGGAACGTTCGCCAAGATCTACTTCAAGAGTTCGCATGAATACCGCTTTGCTCAGGAGGCTGTTGATAACTGTTCGACGATCGACTGTACCACGGCTTTTGGACTCTGACGATCGGTGCTCACAATCAGGTCGGCAACCTCACGATAGAGCGGATCGCGCACAGCCATCAGCTCGGCAAGCACCGCCTGCGGGTCTTCGGTCTGCAGCAAGGGTCGGTTACGATCGCGACTGGTGCGCTCAAGCTGCTCATCCACAGAAGTCTGCAGATAGACCACCGTACCTCGAGAACGCAGAGCCTGACGGTTTTCTTCGCGCATCACCACGCCGCCACCGGTGGCCAATACCAGGCCCCCTTTCAGGCTGAGATCATCGATCACTCGTGCTTCACGCTCACGAAAGCCGGCCTCCCCCTCGACATCGAAGATCCAGGGGATGTTGGCCCCCGAGCGCTCCTCGATTTCACGATCGGAGTCGGTAAACACCAAGCCCAGCTCACGGGCAAGCAAACGCCCGATGGTGCTTTTTCCAGCACCCATCGGGCCAACAAGAAAGATACTTTGTAAATTGCTCATTTATTCATCAGCGAACGATCTCTTGCGCGTTGATCACCTTCGGGGTCAGGAAGACGATCAACTCGTTCTTGTCGTCCCGCTCAAATTCACGTCGGAAGAGGCGCCCAACCACTGGCAGATCGCCAAAGAAAGGCACAGAGGAAGTTGTCTTACGCGCATCTTGCTTGAAGACGCCACCGATGACCAGCGTTTCGCCATCATCAACCAGCACTCGCGTGGTGATTTCCTGAGTATCGATGGCCGGACCGGCAATAGTGTCCTCACCGCGACTGTCATTGTTGACCTGCACATCCAGAATAATCTTGCCTTCCGGAGTAATCTGCGGGGTCACTTCAAGAGACAGGGCCGCTTCCTTGAAGGAGACGCTGGTCGCTCCACTGGAGGATGCTTCAAGATACGGAATTTCCTCACCGGAACGAATCTTCGCCGTAGTCTTGTCGGAGGTGATCAGCTTCGGCTGGGAAATAATTTCACCGCCGCCACTTTCCTTCAGCGCACTGAGTTCAAGATCGATGGTCGAGCTGTTGGTCAGGAAGCCCAGCGACAGGGTTCCGGTCGGGCCTACGGCGCCAAGATCTACACCCACACCGATATCCTTCTGGGTCTTGGCTCCATCCGCATTAAAGGTCTTGGCTGCACTCCACTCGATACCGAGATCCTCGGTGAAGTTGGTTGATGCATTGACGATGCGCGCTTCAATCTGAACCTGGCGCACCGGGACGTCAATCACCTCGAGCAGAGAACGGAATTCCTGCAGTTTCTCCTGAGTCTCTTTCAGGATAATGCTGTTGGAGCGGCTATCGACAATAACCTCACCACGCTCGGACAAAAGGCGCTTGGAGTTGTCGCCCGAACCTTCGAAAAGATCAAAGACCTCTTTGGCATCGGCATAATTGACCCGGAACACTTCGGTAAAGAGCGGCGCCAGTTCGGAAATCTGCTTCTGGTTTTCAAGCTCCTGACGCTCACGTGCGGCAATTTCTTCGGCCGGGGCCACCATCAGGACGTTACCCACCTGACGCTTGTCGAGCCCCTTGGCCTTCAGGATCAGATCCAGCGCCTGATCCCAGGGCACATTCTGCAGACGCAGCGTGATGTTGCCGCTGACGGTATCACTGGCGACCAGGTTCAGATCGGTAAAATCGGCAATCAGCTGCAACACCGAACGCACATCGATATCCTGGAAGTTCAGAGAGAGCTTGTCACCGGTCTAGGTAAAGCGATCCTGTTTGAGTTTTTCAACCTCGGACGCCTTCAAGGGTTTGACGCTGAGGGTGAGAATATTATCCGTTTGGTAGGCCAGATAATCGAAATAACCTTTGGTATCGATGGTGATCTGGCTGCCATCCTTCAGCTGCATCGCATCAATGAATTGAACCGGAGTGGCAAAACCGATCACATCAAGCCGATTGCGCAGCGAAGCGGGAATACTGCCACCGGGGAAGCGCAGTACGATCTTGCCTCCGGACTCCTGCATATCCAGCGGCACATTGCCGTTGGCCAGTTTGATAACTACGTTACCCTCGCCTTCGGCCCCACGATCAAAATCGATGGCTCGAATAGAACCGGAAGCCGCCTTACCCGGAAAGCGTGCAGTCTTCGGTGCCGAAGCGGTCGCAACCGGCGCTGCCCCAGCATTACCACCCGCCTTGGGTCCCGCCTCACCCAGAGTGACATACAGGCTGTCACCCTCGACGCGCGTGCCATAAGGCACCGCCCGTTCCAGATTGATGACCATCCGGGTGCGATCCTTGGCCTGAACCACGGTCGCACTTTTTGCATGCCCCACTGCAATTTCATTGTATTTTGGCAGTTCACTATCCACACCGGGCAGGTCGATCGCGATGCGGGCCGGCTGCTCGATGCTGT
>CAYWUD010000235.1:0-4199 GCA_964461355.1 uncultured Pseudomonadales bacterium
GTATTGGATCAGGCGCTCAGACGCGCCTTTGACGGTTTTGAGCTGTTGCAGCGGGTGGGCTTGCCGATCTCAGAGCAGGACGGCCGAGCCTTGATGGGGGAGCTGTTTGCTCTGCGAGGATTGGCACATCTATGGCAGTTTGCCATCAGCAGGGCGGACGAGCATCCGGCCGAATGACGTCCTTTTTTTCGGGTGAACGCTGCTTATTGACAGGTTGTCTCCATCGTGGAGTAAGGAGCTTCGCTTATATGAACAGCGCGTGTTAACCGCGCTTTTCCCTGCCACTTCAGATGCAATCACGCGTGTGCTCAGGTAGCATGGGTGGATTCTTTTACTGTGCGTTTCTGTTTTCGTTGTTTCCCGGCAAGGCGTTGATTTTTCTATGAGTTACCAGGTACTCGCACGCAAGTGGCGGCCCCGGAATTTCCATCAGCTGGTCGGCCAGAGCCATGTGCAGCGGGCACTGGTCAATGCGCTGGACAACGACCGACTGCACCACGCCTATCTCTTTACCGGCACCCGTGGGGTGGGCAAGACCACGATCGCCCGGATTCTGGCCAAATGCCTGAACTGTGAAGGGGGGGTGACCTCGACGCCGTGCGGAACCTGTGGGGCCTGCCGGGAGATCGACGAGGGCCGGTTTGTCGATCTGATCGAGGTGGATGCGGCTTCGCGGACCAAGGTCGAGGATACCCGCGAGCTGCTCGACAACGTGCAGTACGCGCCGACCCGCGGACGCTACAAGGTGTACCTGATTGACGAGGTGCACATGCTTTCGGCGCACAGTTTCAATGCGCTGCTGAAAACCCTCGAGGAACCGCCGCCCCACGTCAAGTTCCTGCTCGCGACCACCGATCCGCAGAAACTGCCGATCACCATCCTGTCACGCTGCCTGCAGTTCAGTCTGAAGAACATGACGCCCGAGCATATTGTCGGCCACCTGGCCCATGTGCTGAACGAGGAGGCGCTGTCCTTTGAGGAGGCCGCACTCTGGCAGATTGGCCGTGCCGCCGATGGCAGTATGCGTGATGCCCTGAGCCTGCTCGATCAGGCGATCGCCTTTGGCGCCGGGGCGGTGCTTGAAGCGGATGTTGCCGCGATGCTCGGCACCCTTGACCGCACTCAGGTGTACGCACTGGCCGAGGCACTGGCTGCACGTTCGGCCAGTGCCCTGCTGGATCGGGTTGCCCAGCTGGCCGAACAGGCGCCCGATTATGCGCAGGTGCTGGCCGATCTTCTGGCTCTGCTGCACCGTATCGCGCTGGCGCAGATGCTGCCGGATGCGGTGGACAACAGCCAGGGCGATCGTGCCCGCATACTGGCGCTGGCCGGACAGATGCTGGCCGAGGATGTGCAGCTCTATTATCAGATCGGTCTGCATGGGCGGCGTGACCTGCCATTGGCCCCCGAGCCGCGTATCGGTTTCGAGATGGCGTTGCTCAGAATGCTGGCGTTTCGTCCCGAGGGTGTGCCCAATCCGCCGGTTGATCCTTTGCCCGGGGCCGAGGTGAACGGGGGAGATGGTCGGGCCTCTTCAGAATCCCGCGAAACCGGTGTGGCCCCGGCGGCAGAGAATACCGAAGCAGTGCCTGCGGCTACCCGGGAGCTGTCTCCGGAACCGGTGTCTCAATCCGAATACGCCGATCCGACGGATACAGCGGAGGATGATGCTGAAGCAAAAAAGCAGCAGCCGGCACCGAACGCGCCGGCTGTTGATCCCGCGCTTGCAGCGTCCGACCTGATGGCGGCCACTCAGACGGAACCCGAACCCGAACCCGAACCCGAACCCGAACCCGAACCCGAACCCGAACCCGAACCTGAATCTGCATCAGGGGTTGAAGTGGTATCCGGAGCCGGTGCAGAGGTGCCGGCCGAACCCGAGCAGGGCAGCGCGGACTGGCAGGAGCAGCAGGCTCTGGCGGCCTACGATAGCTACGCCCAGGCGTATGAACCGGAGCACGAGTACGCTGCTCAGGCCTATGATGCGGTTGATATGCCGACGGCTGAGGTACAGTCGGACATGCCGAGTGCGCCGTCAGAGCCCGTAGCCTCGGCGTCTGCATCCGATGCTCAGGAAGCGCCCAGATCGCGGGTGGTTGACTGCCCGCAGCAGGTCGAGGCGCTGACTCCCGAAGGCTGGATCGCGCTGCTGCCTCATCTGGGGCTTGGCGGTGTTACCGGTACCGTTGCCAGCCATGCCGAGCTGGTGTCCGCCGCAGCCGGGCATATTGCCCTACGGGTCGATGAAGAACACGGCATGCTCTTCAATGCGACTCATCAGCAACGCATCCAGGCGGCACTGGGGGCGTTTTTTGCGCAGCCGGAACTGCGTCTTGAGATGACGCTGGGGCCGATCAGTTTTGAAACGCCGGCCCAGTACCGCGAACGCCGTCAGGCACAGCGGCTGCAGGAGGCACGTGCGCAGATTCTGGGCGATCCGCTGGTGCAGCGGCTGCAGCAGGATTTGGCGGCCGAGGTCCTAGACCATACAATTGCGCCGATCGATTAATCCCGTGAGCGGGTCTCTTGGAGGTCAAGATGTTTAACCAGGGTATGGGCGATCTGATGAAGCAGGCCCAGAAAGTCCAGGAAGAGATGCAGCGCATGCAGCGCGAGCTGGCCGAGGCCGAGGTCACCGGTGAAGCCGGCGCCGGTATGGTCAAGGTGGTGATGAACGGTCGTCACGATGTGCGCCGAGTCTCCATCGACCCTGATCTGATGCAGGAAGAGAAAGAGATGCTCGAGGATCTCTTGGCTGCAGCGGTCAACGACGCCGTGCGCAAGGTAGAGCAGAACACCCAGCAGCAGATGGGCAAGATGGCCTCCGGATTCGGTCTGCCCGAAGGCTTCAAGATGCCGTTTTAAGGCATCCCGGTATGGTTTGCAGCGGCCCGAGATCGGGCCGTTTTTCACTGAGAATACGGTATGTCCCTGAGTCCTCTGATCGATCGTCTGATTGAAGCGCTGCGCTGCTTGCCCGGTGTCGGGCCCAAGTCGGCCCAGCGCATGGCGCTGCACCTGCTTGAGCGCGACCGCGGTGGTGCGCTGCAGCTCTCTGCGTCTCTCGCCGAGGCGATGGAGCGAGTCGGGCGCTGCACCTGCTGTGGCAACTTTTCCGAAGAAACGCAGTGCCGCATCTGCCGCAGCAGCGAGCGTGACCGTTCGGTCCTCTGTGTGGTCGAGAGCCCGGCCGATGTGCTGGCACTTGAACAGGCCGGCAGCTTCCGTGGCCTGTATTTCGTGCTGATGGGGCATCTGTCGCCGATCGACGGTATCGGGCCTGATGAGCTCGGTCTCGAGCGCCTGATCGATCGTGTGCGCGATGAGGTCGAAGAAGTGATTCTGGCCACCAATCCGACCGTCGAAGGCGAGGCCACAGCCCTCTATATTGCCGATCAGCTGCGGGCTCCGGGGCTCAAGCTGACCCGTATTGCCCACGGCGTGCCGATGGGCGGCGAACTCGAATTTGTTGATGGCGGTACCCTTGCCCACGCTCTGGCGGGGCGGCGTACCCTGGGAGATTATTGATGGAAAACCGGCCCGAATCGGGTAGCTCTGTCTGGAGCTGGGTGCTGAACAATCAGCAGCTGGCCGACTGCTGCGCCCTCTGGCGACTTGAGCCACGGGTAGGGCTGGATACGGAGTTTATCCGCGAAACCACCTTTCATCCGTTGCCGGGGCTGATTCAGCTCGCCACCGCCAAGGGGATCTGGCTCATCGATCCGCTCTGTATCGATGACTGGACGCCGCTGGCGGCATTGCTGCGCGATGAGGCGGTCGAGAAGGTGCTGCATGCCTGCGGTGAGGATCTGGAACTGCTCGAGCAGCTGACCGGTGTTATTCCCGTCAATCTATTCGATACCCAGCTGGCCGCGGCCTATGCCGGTTATGGCTTTTCCGTCGGCTTTCAGCGTCTGCTGGCCCAGGCATTGGGCATCGAGCTGGAAAAGCAGGAAACCCGCTCGGACTGGCGCGCGCGGCCGCTGACCGAACGTCAGTGCCAGTATGCCGCCGATGATGCCTGGTATCTGCTGAAACTGCGCGAAGTGCTGCAGCAGCAGCTCGAAGCGACACGCAAGCTGGCCTGGCTGCTCGAAGACTGCCGTGAGCTGGTGGAACGGGCCGAGCAGGGTGTGGCGCCAGAGGATGCGTGGCGCCAGGTGAAGCTGGCCTGGAAGCTGCGTCCACAGCAGCTGGCA
>CAYWUD010000236.1:0-4168 GCA_964461355.1 uncultured Pseudomonadales bacterium
GTACGGCGCCGCCGACCAGGTAGTGCTGGAGCTGTTGTTCGGGATGACGGTCTCTTTTCATCGGGTAAAGGACTCTGCTTAGGTAGCGTTACCGCTTGACGCCGTTTGAGCCTAGGGCAGACACTGAGGGCATGAACGCGCAGCTTAACATGAACCCGTACCTGTTGATCGCCGCCTGGCACCGAGCCGGGTGCGGCCGGGTATTGCTGTAGCGTTTTACAGTCTTTTCCACAGGCCGCCGAACTTCTGTTCCGCGGCCTGTTTTATTTGGGGCGCGAACGACGTGGGTGGCCCCGTACGCAGTAGGAGCATGAGTCATGCCGGTTGGGCTTGCCTATGGACTGGTGGTGGTGATCTGGTCGACCACCCCGCTGGGAATTCGCTGGAGCGTCGAGTCGGTGCATTTTCTCGATGCACTGATCGCACGCATGCTGATCGCCTGTGTCCTGTGCTGGGGCTGGCTGGCGCTGCACCGTCAGGCGTTGCCCTGGCACCGGCGTGCGCTGGCCAGTTATCTGGCTGCTGCCCTCGGGATGGTCGGCGCCATGGGGTTGAGCTACTACTCTGCGCAGTGGCTCGGCTCCGGTCTGATTTCGATCATGTTCGGTCTGTCGCCGATCTTCACCGGTCTGGCGGCCTGGTGGCTGCTGGCCGAGCGTAATTTTACCCCGCTCAAACTGCTCGGGCTGGCGATCGCGCTGTTCGGTCTGCTGCTGGTGTTCTACAAGGAACTGACGCTGGACTGGCAGATGCTACCGGCGCTGGCCGCCAATCTTCTGGGGGTCTGGCTGTTTGCCCTCAGCGCCGTGCTGGTGCAGAAGGCGCGTGCTGGACTGACGCCGTTGCAGCAGACCACCGGTGCGCTGACCCTGAGTATGCCGTTCTTTGCGCTGGCCTGGCTGTTGCTGCGTCCGGAATGGGCCATGCAGCCTGGCCTGCGTTCGCTGTCAGCGATTGTCTATCTGGGACTGGCCGGTTCGTTGCTGGGGTTTCTGTGCTATTTCCATGTGCTCGCGCACCTTTCGGCCAGTCAGGTGAATCTGATTCCGATCATCACGCCGGTCTTTGCCCTGCTGCTGGGCAGCTGGCTCAACAACGAGCAGCTGCCGCCCGAAACCTTGCTGGGAGGCGCGCTGATACTGCTGGCGCTGGTGCTGTATTTCAGCGATGGCCGCTGGCAGCGCTATCGGCTCAAGCGTCAGGCAACGCTGCTTGAACGTGCTTCGCACTAGCATGTTCTTCAGGAGGCGGGCGGGCATTCGACCAGTTCCGGAAAACGGCGCTGCCACAGCTCGAAGCCGCCATCGAGACTGTAAACCTCGTCGAAGCCCTGCTGATTGAAATAGTCGGCGGTCGGCTGGCTGCTGTTGCCGTGGTAGCAAACCACTACCAGCGGCCGGTCAAAATCGGCGGCGGCGAGAAAGTCCGAAAGGTTGTTGCCATCGACGCGCAGGGCTCCGGGCAGGCTGCCCTGTGCGTAGCTGTGCGGATCGCGGATATCGATCAGGATTGGGGTTTGCTGCGCAAGCATCGGACGCAGGTGATCAGGATGCAGGTGGTTGAAGGACATGGGCGCTCCGGTTCACATATGAATAGTTGAGTGAAACAGGAGGTTATGCCGGAACTTCGGCCTTGATTCAACGCCACAAAGTCTGGGGTTTTAGCGCAGGCCTAGTCCGGTTGGCAGGGTGCGGCGTACAGCTGGCCGCTTTCAAGTTCCAGTGCCGTCAGACAGCGCCCCCAGACACAGCCGGTATCGAGCGCCGTGACATGGGGGGCATCGGCGCGGCCCTCAAGGGCGGCCCAGTGTCCGAACAGCAGTTGTTGGCCGGGCTGCAGCCGGTGCGGATGGGCAAACCAGGGCGCCATTCCCTCAGGGCAGTCTTCTACGCCGGTTTTGGTACTGAAGTCGAGTACGCCGTCGGCGGTGCAAAAGCGCATGCGGGTAAAGTAATTGGTGATACAGCGCCAGCGATCCATGCCGCTCAGTTGATCGTCCCAGCAGTCGGGCTGGTTGCCATACATGGCGGCAAAGTAGTCGCGAAAGTCAGGGCCACAGAGGACGGTCTCGACTTCACGGGCAAAGCCTTCGGCCTGATCCAGCGTCCACTGGGGCGGGATGCCCGCATGGACGAGGGTATAGCCGAGGTGGTCGTTGCGGTGCAGCAGCTTTCGTGTGCGCAGCCAGGTCAGCAGTTCTTCGGCATCCGGCGCATCGAGTACCGGCTGCAGGGTGTCCTTGCGCTTGATGCGATGGCCGCCGTAGGCAATCGCCAAGAGGTGCAGGTCATGGTTGCCCAGCACGATTTCGCAGCGATCACCGAGGCGGTACAGAAAGCGCAGACAGTCGAGGCTGGCCGGCCCGCGGTTGACCAGATCACCGGCGATCCACAGACGATCGCTCGTCGGGTCAAAGGCAACCTGCTCAAGCAGGCGGCACAAGGGGTCATAGCAGCCCTGCAGGTCTCCAATGGCAAAGTGGCGCATAGATGTTCTCTTAATGCAGGGCGTTGGGGGCGGCGAGGGAAAAGAGCGGGATCTGCACCTTGAAGCGGCTGCCGCCCTCGGCCTTCATGTCGTAGTGTCCCTTCATGCAGCCGATGGCGGTCTTGAGCACGCAGCCGCTGCTGTATTCGTAGCAGGCGCCCGGTTCGATATCCGGCTGTTCGCCGACCACACCCAGCCCTTGAACCTCCTCGACATCGCCGTTGCCATCGGTGATCACCCAGTGACGTGCCAGCAACTGCGCCCGATTCCGTCCCTGATTGAAGATGCGGATATGGTAACGAAAGGCAAACCGCGCTTCGCTCGGGTCGGACTGCTCCGGCAGATAATGGCTGGAGACCTGGACGCTGATGACGTTGTTCTGTATCGGGTTGGACAAGTGCGGCTCCTGATCCGGTCGATGGGTGCGGGGTTAGGCGCGAGCGTTGAGGTAATTGGCCATCCGGACGAAATCGGCCAGGGCGATGTTTTCCGGGCGCTCTTGGGGCGAGACGCCCAGCGTTTCGAGCTCTTCGGCGCTCAGCAGCCCCTTGAGGTTGTTGCGCAGGGTCTTGCGGCGCATGTTGAACGCGCGGCGCACCACATCCTCGAGGATCTTAACATCGTCGGCCGGGTGCGGCAGTTCACGGTGGGGGGTCAGGCGTACGATCGCCGAGTCGACTTTCGGTGCCGGCTTGAAGGAGCCCGGGCCGACCAGAAACAGGTTATCGACCTGGCAGTAGTACTGCACCATGATGCCCAGACGGCCGTAATGGTTGTCTCCGGGCTGTGCCGCCATGCGCAGCACGACCTCTTTCTGCAGCATGAAGTGCATGTCGCGAATATGCGCTGCGTAGCTCAGCAGGTGGAAAATCAGCGGCGTGGAGATGTTATAGGGCAGGTTACCGACCACGCGCAGGGGCGTGTCGTCCTGCAGCAGGGTGGCGAAGTCGAATTTCAGCGCATCGCCCTGATGCAGACGGAAACCGGGCTTTTCCACAAACTGGGCCAGCAGGATCGGCACCAGATCGCGGTCGAGTTCGATGACGTCGAGATTTTCACAGCCGGCCAGCAGTTCGCGCGTCAGGGCGCCCTGACCCGGACCGATTTCAACCAGATGGTCACCGGGTTTGGCGGCGATCGAGCGGATAATGCGCCCGATCACACCCGGATCATGCAGAAAGTTCTGACCGAAGCGCTTACGCGCCTTGTGCTGGTATGCTTCTTGACCCATGGCTGACTCGCTGTACCCCGGAGTTATTGGGCACAACTCATCTCCAGGGCGTAAGAGATAGCGGTTTCCAGGCTGCCGATATGGGCCTTGCCGGTACCCGCCAGATCCAGAGCTGTACCGTGATCGACAGAGGTGCGGATTATAGGCAATCCAAGGGTGATATTCACCGCCTGGCCAAAGCCTTTGTGCTTGAGTACGGGTAATCCCTGATCGTGGTACATCGCCAGCACGGCATCGGCCTGCTCGAGATGCAGCGGCGTGAACAGCGTGTCGGCCGGCAGCGGGCCGGTCAGATTCATGCCTTCGCCACGCAGGCGCTCGAGTGTCGGGATGATGATGTCGAGTTCTTCACGGCCAAGATGGCCGCCCTCACCGGCGTGGGGATTCAGCCCACAGACCAGAATGCGCGGTGACGTGAGCCCGAACTTCTCCACCAGGTCCTTGTGCAGG
>CAYWUD010000237.1:0-519 GCA_964461355.1 uncultured Pseudomonadales bacterium
GTTTTATCGAGGGCGATCGCCTGTACAGCGGCACGGTGCCTGTTGTGGTCTGCGATGGTTTTTCCGGTAATGTTGCGCTCAAGTCGAGTGAAGGGTTGGCGCGGTTGATCAAGAGTCGGGTCGATCATGCCTTTGCGCGCAGTCTGTGGGCGCGTTTCCTCGGCTGGCTGGCGGCGCCTCTGGTACGCGATCTGGAGCGGGAAATCGATCCTACCCGCTATAACGGGGCCAGCCTGCTTGGTCTGCAGGGGATTGTGGTAAAAAGTCATGGCCGCGCGCGTCAGCGCGGGTTCTATCAGGCCTTGCTGCGGGCCATGCAGGAAGTGGAGCAGCAGGTGCCCGAGCGTATCAGTCGGGAGCTTGAGCAGCTCTGGTCCTGATCCGGGCTTGCCAATTAATACCGATCTGCAACATAAAGTTACCGCGTCTGTTGGGGAGATTACCTATAATCGCGCCCGAACCGAGGCATAGGAAATAAAAACAGTTATGAGCACTGCATTTGCTTTCGTATTTCCGGGT
>CAYWUD010000237.1:529-4158 GCA_964461355.1 uncultured Pseudomonadales bacterium
GGGTCAGGGCTCCCAGAAAGTGGGGATGCTGGCTGATCTTCTCGATTGTGCGCCTGTGCGCGACACCTTTGTCGAGGCCAGTGAGGCTCTGGGCGTGGACCTGCTGCGCCTGACTCAGGAAGGCCCCGAGAGCGAGCTGAACAAGACCGAGCTGACGCAGCCGGCGCTGCTGACCGCCAGTGTGGCGATCTGGCGCCAGTGGGTTGCAAACGGCGGGCTCCAGCCGCAGGCCGTTGCAGGGCACAGTCTGGGTGAATACTCGGCACTGGTTGCGGCCGGTGCACTGCAGCTCGGTGATGCCGTGCGCCTGGTCAATAAGCGTGGCCAGCTGATGCAGTCGGCGGTGCCGGCCGGTGTCGGTGCCATGGCGGCGATCATCGGCCTTGACGATGATGCAGTGCGTGATGCCTGTGCCGGTGCGGCTCAGGATCAGGTGGTTGAAGCGGTGAATTTCAACTCTCCGGGCCAGGTTGTGATCGCCGGCCATGCGGCTGCAGTCGAGCGTGCGATTGAGCTGTGCAAGGAGGCGGGCGCCAAGCGTGCGCTGCCGCTGCCGGTCAGTGTGCCGTCGCATTGTGCGCTGATGCAGCCTGCGGCAGAAAAGCTTGCGGTTGAGCTTGATCGGATCGAAATTCAGCAACCGGTCATTCCGGTCTACCAGAACGTGACCGCGGCTTTGGTCTCAGAGCCGGCGGAAATTCGTGCCAACCTGGTGGCGCAGCTGTATCGCCCCGTGCGTTGGGTTGAAACCGTACAGGCGATGGCCGATGCGGGTGTGAGTGCGACCTACGAATGTGGCCCGGGCAAGGTGCTCTGTGGTCTGAACAAGCGTATTGTACGCAGCCTGGCGGCCGCATCACTGGAACAGGCCGAAGCCCTGAACCAGCTTCTGAACGAACTGAAGGCTTAGGAGAGAGCTATGGAACTCGAAGGCAAGGTAGCGCTGGTCACCGGTGCCAGCCGCGGCATTGGTCAGGCGATTGCGCATCAGCTGGCGCAGCAGGGTGCCACCGTGATTGGTACCGCAACCAGTGAGTCCGGTGCGGCGGCCATCACCGAAGCGTTCAAGGCGGCGGGCCTCAGCGGCCAGGGTATGGCTCTGGATGTCACCGACAGTGACGCGATCAAGACCGTTCTGGCGGAAATTAACAGCTCTTTTGGTGCTCCGGTGATTCTGGTCAATAACGCCGGGATTACCCGAGATACACTGCTGATGCGCATGAAGGACACCGACTGGGACGCTGTGATCGACACCAACCTCAGCTCTATTTACCGCATGAGCAAGGCCTGCCTGAAAGGCATGACCAAGGCGTGCTGGGGCCGCATTATCAATATCAGTTCCGTGGTCGGCTCGATGGGTAACGCCGGACAGTGCAACTATGCGGCGGCCAAGGCCGGTCTGGAAGGCTTTACCCGTGCGCTGGCGATGGAAGTGGGCAGCCGTGGTATTACCGTCAACGCCGTGGCTCCCGGGTTTATCGATACCGATATGACCAAGGAACTGCCCGAAGCGCAGCGTGAAGCCCTGCTTGGCCAGATCGCTCTGGGTCGGCTGGGTCAGCCGCAGGAAATTGCCGGTGTTGTCGGCTTCCTGGCGAGCGATTCTGCAGCCTACCTGACCGGCGAAAGTCTGCAGGTCAACGGCGGCATGTACATGAAGTGATTTTCGGTTGCGCGCATAGGGCGGGCAACCAACTTGAACGTGTTGATGAATTCTGGCGAACAGTGCTTGAAATCATCTAACCCGTCCATATACTCGTAGGTTCGCAGCTGGGCTGCAAACATTAACAGGAGCATTACTAGGCATGAGTACCATTGAAGAACGCGTCAAGAAGATCGTCTGCGAACAGCTTGGCGTGAAAGAAGAAGAAGTTACCAACTCTGCTTCTTTCGTAGAGGATCTGGGCGCAGACTCTCTGGACACTGTTGAGCTGGTTATGGCTCTGGAAGAAGAGTTCGAAACCGAGATTCCGGATGAGGAAGCTGAAAAGATCACTACCGTTCAGGAAGCGATCGATTACGTGGTTAACAACCAGTAATTGAGTTTCAGCGCTCGACTAAAAGCCGCGTCTTAGCAGTAAGATGCGGCTTTTGTTTTATTACAGCTAGGAAAAGTGGATGGAGAAGGATTTGAGCGGCAGGCGTGTTGTGGTAACCGGGCTGGGTATGGTTACCCCGCTGGGGCTGAATGTGGCTGACACCTGGAGTGCCGTGTTGGCCGGGCGGTCGGGCATTTCGACCCTGGAGCACCTGGCGACCGACAAGCTCAGCTGCAAAATCGCGGCAACCGTACAGGGGTTTGATGTAACGCCCTATATGCCGGCCAAGGATGCGCGCAAGTACGATATCTTTCTGCAATATGGCCTGGCCGCTGCGGCGCAGGCGTTCGAGGATTCTGGTGTCGAAATCACCGAGGCATGTGCACCGCGTGCGGGCGTGGTGATCGGCTCAGGTATCGGCGGGCTGACCAACATTGAAGCCAGCGTGCATACGCTGGAGCAGCAGGGGCCACGCCGGGTATCGCCGTTTTTTGTTCCAGGCGCCATAACCAACATGATCAGTGGCCAGGTGTCGATGCGCTACAACCTGCAGGGCCCCAATTACGCGGTCACCACCGCCTGTACCACCGGTACCCATGCCGTCGGTATGGCGGCACGCAATATCAAGTATGGCGATGCGGATCTGATGCTGGCCGGTGGGGCGGAAAAGGCTTCAACCCTGCTGGGGATGGCGGGTTTCGCTGCGGCGCGGGCGCTGTCGACGCGCAATGATGCGCCTGAGGCGGCCAGTCGCCCCTTTGACCGTGATCGCGACGGCTTTGTCCTCGGCGATGGTGCTGCGGTACTGGTGCTCGAAGAGCTCGAGCATGCCAGGGCTCGCGGTGCGAAGATCTATGCCGAGGTCACCGGCTTTGGCATGAGCTCCGATGCCTTTCATATTACCCAGCCACCGGCGGATGGCCGCGGCGCGCGCCTGGCAATGGCAAACGCCTTGCGAGATGCGGATATGGCGCCGGAAAAAATCGGCTATATCAACGCCCATGGCACCTCGACGCCAGCCGGCGATGTTGCCGAGAGTGTGGCCGTCGAAACCCTGTTTGGCGCCGATGCGTCCGGACTCTGTATCAGTTCGACCAAATCGATGACCGGTCATCTGCTGGGCGCGGCCGGCGCGCTTGAGGCGGCCCTGACCGTGCTGGCGCTGCGTGCGCAGGTCGTGCCGCCGACCATCAATCTCGACAACGTCGACCCGGCCTGTCGACTTGATTATGTGCCACATGATGCGCGTGACTGGTCGTTCGAGCATGCCCTCAGTAACTCGTTCGGGTTCGGTGGCACCAACGCCAGCCTGGTATTCAGTCGTTACCGATGAGTGGGTATAAGAGTTGGATCAACGGGCAGCCGCAGACACTGATGAGTGTTCAGGATCGTGGGCTGGCCTATGGCGACGGGCTGTTCGAAACCCTCAGAGTGCATCGCGGGCAGCCGGTCTGGCTTCAAGCCCACCTCGAGCGGTTGGCTGCAGGACTCAGGCGCCTGAAGATTGCCGCCGATTGCACAGAGATCGAGCGCCAGCTTCGGGCCTATCTTGTTTGGCAGCCCCTTGAAGAGGGCATTCTGAAGCTGATC
>CAYWUD010000238.1:0-4146 GCA_964461355.1 uncultured Pseudomonadales bacterium
CCTGCTCACCGGCCCGGGCCGCTTCGATGGCGGCGTTCAGCGCCAGCAGGTTGGTCTGCTCGGCAATACCGCGGATCACATCCAGCACCGAGCCGATCTCCAGACTGCGGCTCTGCAGGCTCTGAATGACCTGGGTCGAGCGCATGATCTCATCGGCCAGCACGCCCACCGACTGAATGGTTTCGACGGTCACTTCCTGGGCATGACGCGCTTCGTTGACCGCCGTACCGGCCGCGGTCGACGCGGTGGCGGTATTGCGCGCCACTTCCTGCACAGTGGACGCCATCTGGTTCATGGCGGTCGCCACATGGGTCGACTCGGCCTGCTGACGCTGTACATTGTCACTGGTCTGACGCGTCACCACCGAAGTCTCTTCGCTGCTGCGTGCCATCACATCGCTGACCGCCGAGATCCCTTCGACCACCTTGCGCAGCTGAATGCACATCCGCTGCATGGCGCCATAGACACTGTTCGGGTTACCGCGCTCCTCGAAGGAGACGGTCAGATCACCCTCGGCAATGGTTTCGGCAATCTGCTTCATCTCCTCGGGCTCGCCGCCCAGCGGCTGGGTCACCGAACGCGCCACCCACAGCGCCACCCCGACAATGGCGGCAACCGCCACCAGCAGAGTGATGATCATCACCTGTTTCAGCGCGGACACGGCCGCAAAGGCTTCGGCCTCGTCAATTTCGGCGATCAGCGCCCAGCGGTGCTCGCCGACCTGCACCGGCGCATAGGCCGACAGTACCGGGTTGCCGTTGTAATCGATCAGATGGGTGATGCCGCTCTGACCGAGCAGGGCCGCACGACTGGAGGCCGAATCAATCCCGTTCTTGGCCACGGAACCCGCAAAGGAGGCCTTCACCGAATGCCCGGCCGGATCGAGGAAGGAGTCCGAGCGCATCCGGTAATCCGGGCCCACCAGATAGGCTTCGCCGCTCTGGCCCATCCCTTCACGCTGCTGCATCACCGCATTGATGCGTTCGATGGAAAGCTGCAGCGCCACCACCGTCACCAGCTGCCCGTCGCGATACAGCGGCTGGGCAATAAAGCTGGCCGGCTCGCCATTGCTCGGCGCATAGGGGGCAAAGTCCTCCAGCACATAACTGCGGCTGTCCTTGGCGCGCTTGAACGCATTGGCCAGCCCGGAGTTGCTGTAGGGCCCGGAAATCAGGTTGGTACCGAAGTCGGCTTCCTTGGCCTCGGTGTAAAAGACATCACCGCTCGGGCTGATCAGAAAGAGATCGTAATACCCGTAGGCATCCACATACTTGGCAAAGAAGCTTTGCGCTTCACCGGCATGCGGTCTGCCCAGATAATCAGCCGCCGCCCGCGCACTCTGCCGATTCGCCTGTTCGATCGAGATGGTTTCGGTCAGCATCGCCAGATCGCCCTGGCGCTCCTTGAAGAAACCCTCGATCTGGGTCTTCTTGATACTGCTGACCGACTGCAGCTGGTTGAAGGCCTGCTCGGACAGGCTGTCGCTGGCCTCCATGGTGGCCCGCAGCCCGATCAAGAGTGCTGGCAGGACGCCGACCGCAAGGAAGATCAGCGTTAGTCGATGTTTCAGCTTCATGCTCACGTGCTCCCTGTAGGATCATCAAACCCGGTCTATCGACGTTAGCTGAGCGAAACCGGCCGTGCCGCTGAAAACAGACGCCAATGGACAAAGGCTTACAGCCGATGCGGAGATCCTCTGTGGACAATAATTTTTATAGGACAAAGCGCGGCTAAAATAGCGACGCCGAGCTTATATTGATAGGGCACAATATCGACTTAAAACACGCCATCCAGAGCCCTATGACTGCATTAAAAAGATACAATTCCACGACAAACTGAGTCGTTTTGAAGCGAAAGCAAATCATCTTGCTCACCCTCAGGAATAAAAAAACCTCAGCCTAAGCCGAGGTTTTTTGTGCCGTCAGCCGGCAACCGTTACTCCATCACCAGATCGGAGCTCGGGGTACAGGCACAGGCGAGGAAATAGCCATCGGCGATTTCGGCCTCGGTCAGGGTCTGGGTACTGCGCGCATCGACCGAACCGGACAGCGCCCGGCTCTTGCAGCACCCGCAGACACCGTTGCGACAGGCCGCATTGATCGCGATACCGGCACTCTCCAGCGCTTCGAGCACCGTCTGCCCCGGCTTGGCCGTGGCGCTCTGGCCAACACGTTCAACCTTGATCTCAAAACCCATGGCGGCTGTCTCCTCGGCACAGGCGCCGGCGGCGGCCGGCGCACTGGCAAAATGTTCCAGATAGAAATGGTCCGCAGCCAGCCCGAGACTGCCACAGTATTCGGCCATCGCCTGCATATAGCCTTCAGGGCCACAGCAGTAGACCTTGCGCTCGGCCAGGTCCGGCACCAGCGCGGCCAGCTGCTCGCGATTGAGCGGGCCGGCCAGAAGCTCGGCGCGGGCATCGGCGCCCTCGTCCACCGCCAGATTCAGCTTGAAATGCGGCAAGCGACGCGCCAGCTGGCGGAGTTCATCGGCAAAGATCAGCTCCTCCGGCGCCCGGGCACTGGCGATAAAATGAATATCGGCGTCCGGCTGCACGGTAGCCAGATAGCGGCTCATGGCCATCACCGGCGTGATACCCACGCCGCCGGCCAGAAACAGGTACTTGTCGGCGGGCAGATCATCCAGATTGAACGCCCCGCCCAGACCGGTCAGCTTCAGCGAGCCCCCTGGCTGCAGATGATCCAGCAACCAGCTTGATACGCGGCCATCGCGGCGAATGGTCAGCTCCAGCCGGTAGGGGCTGGTCGGTGCCGAAGCGATGGTATAGGCGCGCCCTTCGGTCTTGCCGTCGATCTCCACTTCCAGAGTGACAAACTGACCGGGCTTGTAGACAAAACGCAGCGGGCTTTGTCCCTGCAGGCAGAAGGTCTTGACGCTGGGCGTTTCCTCGATCACCTGGATACAGCGCAGACTGACCGGCGCCCCCTGCCACAGCGGGGCCTCGGCCAGCTGCTGGCTATTTACAACAGAAACTCCCATCGAACCACTCTCTCTTGCGTACATCACGGGGACCCTGTGGTCCCCGTCTTTCGACTGAACGCCGCCTCCTCAGGCTGCCAGAATCTCCTTCAGATCCTGCTCGACCGTGGTGGTCATACGCAGCTGGAACTGCTCGGTCAGCACCTTGAGCAGGTTGTCGGTGAGGAAGGCCGGCGCGGTCGGGCCAGTGTAGATGTTCTTAACCCCCAGAGAAAGCAGGGTCAAAAGAATCACAATCGCCTTCTGCTCGAACCAGGACAGCACCAGCGTCAGCGGCAGATCGTTGACACCGCATTCGAAGGCATCAGCCAGGTGCAGTGCCAGCTGCAGTGCAGAGTAGGCATCGTTGCACTGACCGATATCCAGCAGACGCGGCAGGCCGTCCACTTCACCCAGATCCAGCTGGTTCACCTTGAACTTGCCGCAGCCCAGAGTGAGGATCATCGAATCCTGCGGGGTCGCCTCGGCCATCTCGGTGTAGTAGGTGCGCTCGGCCTTGTCGCCGTCACAGCCGCCGATCAGGAAGAAGTGGCTGATTTTGCCCGCCTTCACCTTGTCGATCACCGCCGGTGCTGCGCCCAGCAGGGTCTCGCGGCCGAAGCCGACCAGAATCTCGCGCGGGATTTCGGTGTGCTCAAAGCCCTTGAGTGCCAGCGCCTTTTCCACCACGGCGGTGAAATCACGGCCCTCCAGGTGGGTCACGCCCGGCCAGCCGACGATCGAACGGGTGAAGATACGATCGGCATAACCCTGCACTTCCGGGTTGATCAGGCAGTTGGAGGTCATCACGATGGCGCCGGGGAACTCGGCGAACTCGCGCTGCTGGTTCTGCCAGGCGGTGCCGTAGTGGCCGACCAGGTGCTGGTACTTGTTCAGCTCCGGGTAACCGTGTGCCGGCAGCATCTCGCCGTGGGTGTATACGTTGATCCCGGTGCCTTCGGTCAGCTCGAGAATGGTCTTCAGATCGATCAGGTCGTGGCCGGATACCAGAATCGCCTTGCCTGCGGTCGGACGCCAGTTCACCTGGGTCGGAACCGGGTTGCCGAAGGTGGATGTGGAGGCTTCATCGAGCAGCGCCATCACGCGGTAGTTGAGCTGACCGATCTGCATTGCGGTATCGAGCAGCGCGCCGATATCGGTCGGATC
>CAYWUD010000239.1:0-4135 GCA_964461355.1 uncultured Pseudomonadales bacterium
GGTCAGAAAACAGCGAAATTCGATGATATAGCGTGCCGTAGCGGCAACGTCGTCGACTAGGGCTGCACGGCGGTGATTCGTGGCCGACTCCCAGACAGTGCTGGTCTGCCAGGGCTGCTCCGCTCTGGGGCTGCACTCCTCTATCGAGCGGTAATCGACGCTGTTGCACAGCCCCTGCTGGCAGGATGCAGTAAAGCAGCGGGGGCCGGTACAGGGGGCTGTTTCCGGCTGCGGGCTGAGGGCGGTGGTCAGGACAAAATATTCGGCTTCTGCCAGAGCCGCCTCTGCCGTCTCGAAGGTGATTCGGTAGTCATGGTAATTACCGGCCAGCCTCTGCTCCAGAATCGCTGTAGCGGCTGCGCTCAGACCAAAGGTGGTCAGCATGAGCGACAGCAGGAGGGCGATGATCAGTACGCTGCCCCGCTGGTGCTGTAATCGGACTCTGTTCATGAAGAGGCTCCATCACCGGGGCTGTTGCGAAGATGGACGCTGCGCCTGAAGGTTTGGCGCAGGAATCCGTCGGGTGAACGCTCGGTTGCTGAACTCTGCGCCACGGGCAGAGCGCTTCTGAGTCGAAGCTCGATATCGATACGCGTTACCTGGCTCCAGTCCTGTATCTGAACGGCCCGCACCTGCTGTGGCGGGTTGTCGCGGATCAGGGTATAGCTCAACTGAAGATCCTCAACGCCTGAAATCAGCTCCTCGGTCGTGCCTCCCAGTACACGTCTGTACAGGCCGGGCGTTGTGCCATCACTGCCGGGTCTTAGATAGAAGGCACTGATGCGGACGGGGCTGACCGTGCCGCCGGCGAAAAGATCGGGTGCAGCCGCTGCGGGTGGAGCGGTCTCTTCGGTGCAGGTAAACGGGCCCGTTAATATGCGCGCGCAGTTCTCCATGGGTCCGCTTATGCGGACATCGGTGCGCACTTGCAACTGCGTGGATGCGCTTTTCTTGCGTGATGAAGGAAGATGCACGAAGAGTGTTTCCTGCGAGCAGTGTTTATCCTGCAGCAGAAGCGGTGTGCCGTTGGTGAAACTGTGGGCGGTGGACAGCGCCACGATATCCGGTGATGTGGCTATTTGCGGCGTAGCGACAACGATGGATTGCTGAGTATCCACACGGCTGATGATCAATGCATCGCTGCCGGTCTGTACGCGGGGCAGCATTTTTTTCCAGTCTCGTCGAGACTGATGATCGAGTCCGAGCAGGCCCGGTCGCACAGAGATGGGCCAGAGATCTGTGGCCTGCAGATTGTTGGCCAGGTATTGGGCTGCAGGACAGCTGCCGGAACCGGCCATGCGAATCTCGTAGGTCAGCAGATCAAGCGCCAGTCGTCCGCTTTCCTGCAGCTGCGCCAGGGCCTGATGGTGCTGGTCGGTACGGCGGCTGTCGAGATACAGATGCAGCATACCGCTCAGCAACATCAGCCCCAGTAGCAGCGAGATCATCAGTTCGATCAGCGTCAGACCGGTCTGGTTCGAAGCTGGCCGGCGCATCGTCACAGCAGTGTCCGCAATTGAAAACGGGTCGGTGTGCTGTGGCGTGGTTCGCGCACCAGTACGGTAACCAGAACTTCCAGAATGCCATCGCGCATGCGTACTTCAACCTCGCCATCTCCTTCAGGAAACTCGTGGGCCAGATTTTCTTTCCACAGGGCGAGATCACGCTGGGCCAGCTGCTGAGCACTGCAGTTGCGGGCGTTGCATTCGGGGGCGGGGCGAGCATCGGCCCCGCTGGAGAGACGGTAGCCGCCAAGAGCGGCAATGCTCCGATTGGCGCGCATACGTTCAATCAGATCGTAAGCGGCTCCGGTGGCCCGTGTCTGTAACTGGGCTGCCTGATTGGTGCGCAGGCTCTGCAGCTGCAATCCGGCAAAGCCGAGCAGGCCGAGCGTGATGACCAGAAGGCAGATCAGGACTTCGATCAATCCTGCGCCTTGAATGCGTGCGTTCATCCTCATTCATCCTTGAACGGGCGGTATGCCTAAGCCTTGGGGTAGCCCCGGCAGTTGTTAAGTGCGTCGTCAGACTGCAGGCGAACGCGGCCGGTATTGGCCAGAATCAGTTTGCGACTGAAGCGATCTTCGACTCCGGCACAGACTACGAATGTGCCGTTATGACCGACGCTTTGTCCCCGAGCGTCGAACTCAAGCGCACGGCCCCGGTTCCAGTAGAGCCGCATGCCCTCGTTAAGAGGTGCTCCCTCTGCCAGCAGCTGATCGTCCGCATCGAACTGGCGGTTACGCTGATGATCGACAAACAGCAGCCAGCCATTGGACCAGCTGCGCTGTTCAGCGGCACAGCGCAGTTCGGTGTCTGTCGCGCACAGGGTAACCTCCTGACCGCGACGAATGGCCTCGCTGCGAGCCTGATACAGCGCCAGCTGAAAGAGCTGACTCTGGTTTCTCACACGCTGCTTGAGCAGCAGCTCATGAATGCCGGGTACGGCCAGCGTGATCAGAATGGAGAGGACCAGCAGGGCAACCAGCAGTTCGATCAGGGTCAGGCCCGCGGGTCTTCGGACTGGGGTCAGGTTCGGCATCGCGGCATCCTTGCCAGGGTGCGAAGGAAAGTTCAGTCCGATTTACTGTAAAGCTTTCAGATGTAAGTGGATAAGCTCAAACCACGGGGCACGGTGTAGGAAATCTGCCCTGTTTAGTGCGCTAAAAGGAGGAGGTTTAGATCTCGGCTTCGATCAGTTCGTAGTCGTGGGTGATCACGACATTGCCTTCAGCCAGGGTGATGGAGGCAGAGCAGTATTTTTCCGCCGACAGGCTGACGGCGCGTTTGACCTGCGCTTCCTTCAGTGCGTGGCCGGTCACCACAAAATGCAGGTGGATTTTACGAAACGGCGAAGGCACGCCTTCGGCACGTTCGGCGGTCAGTTCGCAGCGGCAGTCAACAACCTGCTGACGCGCCTTTTTCAGCATCAGAATGACGTCAACCGATGAACAGCCGCCGACACCCAGCAGAAGCATCTCCATCGGACGGATGCCCATTTCCGAGCCGCCACTGCTGGCCGGGCCGTCCATGACGACGCAATGACCGCTGCCGGACTCGCCAACAAACTTAAGACCATCGACCCATTTCACGGTTGCTTGCATCTGACTCACGGGTATTTACATCCTTCTTACGTTTGTTTGGAATAAAAAACACAACCTGCTTCAACTTTTCAGACTGCATTTCTGCCGGCGGTGGCCGCGAAAAAATTTTACGGTCATAATGCCGCGGTGCCTACCATAAACTTGCCGTCATCGCTCTGGACCTCAACTGACCATGGTTAGTATTGCTAAACCTCAGCAGGCTGTGATCCGAAATTTGGATGCCTTTCTTGCCCACTGTCATCGGCGCCATTACGCCCCGAAGAACACCATTATCTTTGCCGGTGATCGCTCCGAATCGCTCTACTTCATCATCAGCGGTTCGGTGACCATCCTGCTCGAGGACGATGAAGGGCGTGAGATGATCATCTCCTACCTCAACAAGGGGGACTTTTTCGGCGAGATGGGGCTGTTCAGCGAGTCTTCAGAGGACGATATGTCCGATCGTACCGCCTGGGTACGGGCCAAGACCGAATGTGAAGTCGCTGAAATCAGTTACGAAAAGTTCCGCGAGCTCTGTCATCAGGATCCGGGACTGCTGTTTGCACTGAGCAAGCAGGTAGCCAGCCGGCTGCAGAAAACCACCCGCAAGGTGGGTGATCTGGCGTTTCTCGATGTAACTGGCCGGGTGGCCCATTGCCTGCTGGAGCTGTGCAAGGAGCCCGATGCAATGACGCACCCCGATGGTATGCAGATCAAGATTACCCGTCAGGAGATCGGTCGGATTGTCGGCTGTTCCCGCGAGATGGTCGGTCGTGTGCTCAAGAGCCTTGAGGAGCAGGGGCTGGTGCATGTGCGCGGCAAGACCATGGTGGTGTTCGGCACCCGCTAGTGGCTGCTCGTTCAGCCCATAAAAAACGCGCCGTTGGCGCGTTTTTTATGGGCTTGGCAATCAATCTTCGCTGGCGTCATCACCGAGCCAGCCGAAGGTCAGAATATTGAGCCAGGAACGTTCCTGTTCGGGCTCCGCTGTTTCAGGCGCTTCTTCAATGGCTCGAGGCGGAGGCGGGGTGCTGCCATCGGTACCGAACAGAC
>CAYWUD010000240.1:0-1964 GCA_964461355.1 uncultured Pseudomonadales bacterium
ATGCTGGCCGGTGAACACGATCCCGACGAGATCATCCGGAGCGTCAAGCGGGGCATTTATGCCGCCAACCTCGGCGGCGGGCAGGTGGATATCACCTCCGGCAAGTTCGTGTTCTCGACCAGTGAGGCGTACCTGATCGAAGATGGTCGCATTACGGCGCCGGTGAAGGGGGCGACCCTGATCGGTAACGGACCGGATGCGATGAACCGGGTATCGATGGTTGGCAACGATCTGAAGATCGATCCGGGCGTCGGTATCTGCGGCAAGGAAGGACAATCGATACCGGTGGGGGTCGGGCAGCCGACATTGAAGCTTGACGAGCTGACCGTCGGTGGCACCGGCGGCTGAGCGGGCTAGAAGGCCCATAGCAAACAGGCAGCCCTAGGGCTGCCTGTTTGCGTAGAAGCGTGGCTCAGTCTTCTTCGGTGTCGGTTTCGGGCCGATCGAGCTGGGCCTGCTGCAGCTCTTCCAGAGCCTCCTGCTCCTCGAGGCTGCGCAGGTAGCGAAACAGCTTGCGGCTCGATGCCGGCGGTTTGCCGTCCTTGAGCTCCTTGTTCGCCTTGCGGATCAGCTGACGCATCTGCTGGACCTCGGCCTGCGGATGCAGGTTGAGGTATTCGGTCAGCGCTTCGTTGCCTTCGTTGAGCAGGCGCTCGCGCCAGAGCTCAAGCTGGTGAAAGCGCTGGTTGAAGGCTTCGGTGCTGCTGTCGAGGCGCTCGAGGTAGGTGCGGATGGCATCGACATTTTCCAGCCGCATCAGGCGGCCGACGTACTGCAGATGACGCTTCTTGGCGTTATTGCTGCTGATACGGCGGTCGGTTTCCAGCGCTTCCTGCAGTTTTTCCGACAGCGGTAGCTGCGCCTGTTGGCTCGGATTGAGGTTCAGCAGGCGTTGGCCCAGATCCTGAAGTTCGTGCATCTCCCGCTTCATCTGGGTCTTGCTGACAAACTCGATCTCTTCGGCGTCGTCCAGAAAGTCGGAATCGGTGTATTGATCGTGCATAACGGTGCTTTTGCGATAAGAGAAATTGCTGCTGATTGTAGCCGGTTCGCGGCTGGGGAGACAGCCCGGCCCGGTTTCGGGTGTTGGAGCCGGGACCGGGGAGCAGTTACACTGGATGTTTCCAATTGATGTCCGGGGGAAGGACTATGGCGCAGGGTGTGATCGCGCTCGATGCACAGATGGAGCAGGCGCGTTTGCGTCAGTTGGTGGAGGAGATTCTCGACGAGGCCAAACGTCAGGGTGCCAGTGCCGCCGAAGTCGGCGTCAGTCTGGATGCAGGGCTGTCCACCAGTGTTCGTCTGGGCGAAGTCGATACGGTGCAGTTCCACCGCGATCAGGGCTTTGGCATCACCGTCTATTTCGGTCAGCGCAAGGGCTCTGCCTCGACTACCGACAGCGGACATCAGGCGGTTGTCGATACCGTGCGTGCCGCCTGCGAAATCGCCCGCTATACCTCCGAAGATCCCTGTGCCGGACTGGCCGACCCCGCACTGTTGGCCAGCGCCGTGCCCGATCTCGATCTCTTTCACCCCTGGGCGGTGACACCGGAAGAGGCGATCGAACAGGCCCGGCTCTGTGAAGAGGCCGGGCGCAGCTACAGCGACCGTATCATCAACTCCGAAGGCGCTACCTTGAGTTCCAGCCAGGGTTGTCGGGTCTACGGCAACAGCAACGGTTTTATCGGCAGCTATGTCTCCAGCCGCCATGGCGCGAGCTGTGTGCTGATCGGCCAGGACGGCGAGGATATGCAGCGCGATTACTGGTACACCCAGGCGCGTTGTGCCGATGAACTCGAGGCGATGGCGGATGTGGGGCGCAAGGCCGCCGAGCGTACGCTTGCGCGCCTCAATCCGCGTCGGCTGGCAACCGAACGGATGCCGGTGCTGTTTTCGGCTGAAGTGGCCGGAGGGCTGCTGGCGCACTTCATGAACGCCATCAGTGGCTCGAGTCTGTACAGGCA
>CAYWUD010000240.1:1974-4123 GCA_964461355.1 uncultured Pseudomonadales bacterium
CTCGTTTCTGCTTGATCAGCTGGGTCAGCCGGTATTTCCCGAATGGGTGCACATTCACGAGCGCCCGCAGCTCAAGCGCGGTCTGGGCAGTGTGGCGTTCGATCAGGATGGTCTGGCGACCTTCGACAAGGACTTCATCACCGATGGTGTGCTGGCCAGTTATATTCTCAGCAGCTATTCCGGACGCAAGCTGGGCATGCCCAGTACCGCCAATGCCGGTGGGGTTCATAACCTGCGTATCGATGCCAACGCCGGTGATCTGGATGCGCTGCTGGCGCAGATGGATCGGGGGCTTCTGGTGACTGAGCTGATGGGGCAGGGGGTCAATATCGTGACCGGCGATTATTCGCGCGGTGCGGCGGGTTTCTGGGTCGAACATGGCCGTATTCAGTATCCGGTCGCCGAGCTCACCATTGCCGGTAACCTTCGAGATATCTTCCGCCAGCTGGTGGCGGTGGGTGCCGATACCGATACGCGCGGCAATGTCTGGACCGGCTCCTGGCTGGTTGATGGCATGATGGTGGCCGGTGAAGGCTGAGCCGGATCCAGAACCGAAACGGGCCCCAGCAGGGCCCGTTTTTTATGATCGGATTACGGACTAACCGGCATAGAAGGCGGTGGCCAGCCCGAGAAAGGCCATAAAGCCGACCACGTCGGTGACGGTGGTCAGGACGACGCTGCCGGCCAGAGCCGGGTCGATCCGCATTGCTTTGAGCACCAGTGGAATGCTGGCACCGGCCACCACCGCAACGGCCAGGTTGATCACGATCGCCATGGCGATGACCACGGCGATGATAGGTTCGTTGAACCAGAGCCAGGCCGCCAGCCCGACCACCAGCGCCCACAGGGCGCCGTTGAGGAGGCCTACCGCAGCCTCTCGGGAGATCAGCCAGCGGGTGTTACCTCGGCCCAGCTGGCCGAGCGCCATGGCCCGGATCACCAGGGTCAGGGTCTGACTGCCGGCAATGCCGCCCATGCTGGCAACGATCGGCATCAGCACCGCCAGGGCGACCACCTTGTCGATGGTGTCCTGAAACAGGCCGATCACGGCCGAAGCGATAAAGGCCGTGATCAGGTTGATGCCGAGCCAGAGTGCCCGGCGCTGACTGGTCTGCAGCACCGGGGCGAAGGTGTCTTCATCTTCGTCCAGACCCACCGAGCTCATCAGTGAGTGGTCCCCTTCGTCACGGATGACATCGACCACGTCGTCGATGGTAATCCGGCCGAGGAGCTTGCCTTCCGTGTTGACGACTGGGGCCGAGATCAGATCCTGACGTTCGAACAGGCGCGCGACCTCATGTGCGGGCATTTCGGCGGCAATGCTCGGAATCTCGTCGGTCAGCATCAGTTCGCGCACGGTCAGGGATGGCGGGCTGACCAGCAGCTTGTTGATCGGCAGCAGGCCGATCAGTTCGTCCTGACGATTGACCACCCAGAGGTTGTCGGTCATCGGTGGCAGCTGATCGTGCCAGCGCAGGAAACGGAATACGACATCCAGCGTGATGCTGGGGCGCACCGTGATGGTGTCGGTGTTCATCAGACCGCCGGCACTGTCTTCGGGGTAGGAGAGCACCTGCTCGACGCGGTGCCGGTCCTGGGCGGTCATGGACGACAGCACCTGCTCGGTAATCGACTCGGGCAGCTGCTGCAGCATGTCGGCAATATCGTCGACGTCCTGACCTTCGGTCAGGGATTTCAGTTCGTCGACGTTCATGCGTTTCAGGAAGAACTGCTGGACGTCGTCGCCGAGTTCCTGAAACACGTCCCCTTCGTGTGCGCGGTCAATCAGATTCCACAGAAGCGCCCGAATGCGCGGCGGTGCCGATTCGAGCAGGTGGGCGGCATCGGCTGGCGGCAGACCGTTGAGCAGTCGCTGGACCTGGCGCGGCACTTCGCCGGTCAGGGCGCGATTGATCGCGTCCTGTTGAGAGGGGGTCAGGCGCTGGGATGGGCCGGCCATGGCGATACCTCGAGAATGCTCACGCGCACAGAAACGGTTGATGTTGAACGTTGACCGGTAGGCGGCGTGCTAGCAGGGACGCCGCAGGGAATACTGCTCTAAGTGTAGGAGGGGGCTATTGGCCTTCACCAAAGTAATCGTCGATCAGGGCGCAGAGTGCCTGGTGCGCACGTTCTTCGTCACTGCCCT
>CAYWUD010000241.1:0-4117 GCA_964461355.1 uncultured Pseudomonadales bacterium
CTGTCGTAGATACCACCCGTCGGCAAGGGCTGTCCTGGCGGGTTGATCTCGTCACCGGTGGAACAGAGCGCCACGCGCAGCTGGCGGAATACAGGTACTTCGGCAAAGCCAAGACTGGCCGCAGGCCCAAGCGCTGCCGGTGTCAGGCGTATCCCTCGGGACAGGGCGCAGGCGCCCTGAGGCAGGTCCTCACCGATGGCGCGGATGTTTTCACCGCTGCGGATGCGGCCCTGAAAACGGATGCGCGAGCCATCGGCCTCGGCCAGTTCGCGCATCACCACGGTATCGGCGCCTTCGGGCAGGGGCGCTCCGGTCATGATCTGTATGCATTGGCCGGGAGCCAGTGCACCCGCAAAGGGATGACCGGCAAAGGCCTGGCCAATCTGCTCAAGGTGATCGAAACGCTCAAGATCGCCGGCAGCGATGGCGTATCCATCCATGGCCGAGTTGATATGTGGCGGAACCGGGCGCGGCGCAATCAGATCTTCGGCAAGCACACGGTCCAGTGCTACGGACAGCGGCAAGGTTTCCGTTGCCGGGCGAAAGCGGGCGCTGGCCTGCATGCGGGCCAGACACTGATCGACCGGACTCATGGGAGCTGAGTCGGTGGAGTAGCAGCAACTGTTTTCACTCATGACAGGTCCTTGTGCGCTTGCTGTTGAAAGCCGATAACAAACTGAGCGATCTCGTCGATATCATCAAGATCGAGCCTGCTTGGCGGTGAATCGAGTGCCACCCCGTCGGGGCAGGCTACTGCGACAATATCGGCATCATCGCGATAGTGAGGGTCGAGATGGACCGGCGGGCGCAGCAGCTCGAGCTTGGTCATGGCCGTGCGTTTGAATCCTTCGACCAGCACCAGATCGAGCGTCGTGGGGTCGAGCTGTGCCAGCAGGTGGGCCAGATCCGGGCGCTCGGCGACCGGTTCTTCGGAGATCAGCGCCCAGCGCCGGTTGGAGGCCACCAGTGTCTGACGGGCACCGGCCTTGCGCAGATCGTGGCTGTCCTTGCCCGGCTGGTCGAGATCGAAACTCTCGTGGGCATGCTTGATCACGCCGACGCGCAGCCCTGCAGCGCTCAGTTTTGGCAGCAGTGCACGCAGCAGGGTGGTCTTGCCGCAGCCCGATTGTGCGCAAATGCCCAGCAGCGGGCGAGTAAAGCCCAGATGGCGGTTGCATGCTCTGGCCCGGCGGCCCGCTCTGAGCCCCAGCCAGTAAGCGCGTTCATGTGTGCTATTGAGGTTGATAAAGGCTTCGGGGCAGTCGCTGAAATCGACTTCGATCAGCGCGTGCTCACGGTAGCAGCCGATGATCTTGTGTTCGCCCCGTGCAAGACAGGCGCTGAGCGCCGAAGCCAGGGAGCGATGGATGAGTGCCACAACCGGATGGCGATGCTGGCCGTCGGCGGCAATGGCGATGCTGGCCTTGTGCGTTTTCGCAGCCTGGTAGAGTCGTGCAACCAGATTGGCAGGCAGGTCCGGTGTGTCACACGGGCAGATGAGCAGCCAGGGGGTTTCAACAACCTCCAGCAACGCCACGATGCCTGCCAGCGGACCGTTGAAGTCGGTGCTCTGATCGCTGATAACCGGATAGCCAAAGCGCCGATACTGCTCGAGATTGCGGTTGGCATTGATCAGCACGCGGTCGACCTGAGGTTGCAGGCGGTCGAGCACATGACTGATCTGCGGTTGACCGGCGAGCATGCTCAGCCCCTTGTCGATGCCCTGCATACGGCGACCCTGGCCACCCGCCAGGATGCCAAGGGTTATCTCGTGTCGTGGATAATCAATCATCACTGCGGATCAGCGCGGTGTCTCATGCAGCCTTCCCTGTTTCAAAAGCAGGGTACGAGAGCACAGCGCGGTAAAGTCGTTGTCCTGATGGCTGCTGAGGAGAATACCACAGCCGGCGTCTTTCAAGCGCGCAATCAAGGCGCCAAGCTGCTGCACGGCCTGCTGATCGAGATTGGATGCCGGTTCATCCAGCAGCAGCCAGCGCGGTTGGCGAACCCAGGCGCGGGCAATGGCCAGACGCTGCTGTTCACCGCCGGAGAGCGTCCGGGCCGAGCGATCGCTCATGTGCTCAAGACCGCTGTAGGCAAGTGCGGCCGCCACACGCTGCTGGCGTTCTGCTGCGGACAAACCGGCCTCGCTGGGCAGGGCAAGCTGCAGGTTGGCGCGTACGCTGCGATCAAAGAAATAGGGCCGCTGATGCAGGTACAGCACCCGGCCGCGCAGCTCCAGGTGAGCAAAATATCGCCTCAGCAGACGGCAGAACCGGTGATGCCCGGGCTCTTTAAGGTGAATCTGTCCGGTGTCCGGGCGATCCAGTCCGGCCAGAAGTTTCATCAGGGTAGTCTTGCCGGACCCGTTGGCGCCGGTCAGATGCGTGCATTCACCGGGATACAGGGCAAGATGCTCGATCCGGAACACGGGGTCGGTAGCAAATACACGACTGATATCGAACGCTTCGAGCACGCCGCCTCCTTAGCCGTTCACGGCCAGGGAACGCCCCTGGCCGATACCGATCACGAAGTTCAGGCCAAGGGCCAGAATCAGCAGCAGAATGCCCAGCGCAATCCCCTGCACAAACAGGCCGCGACTGGTTTCAAGGGCAATGGCCGTCGGGATGTTACGGGTGCTGTTAAGGATATTGCCGCCGACCATCATCGAGGAGCCGACCTCGGTGATGATACGCGCAAAGGCGCAGGCGGTGGCCGAAGCCAGCGCCAGTCGGATATCCCAAGCCACTACGCCCAAGGCCCGATACCAGGGGGCTCCCAGGGTCTGGGCGGTTTCCAGCGCACGGCGATCGGCCGCGGCAAACGCGGCCTGGGCCAGGGTGATGAGGACCGGCAGTGCCAGGCAGAGCTGACCGATCACCATGGCCGGACGGGTAAAGAGAAGCTCCCATGCGCCGAGCGGGCCGGAATGGGAAAACAGCAGGTAGAGCACCAGACCGATCACCACAGTTGGCAGTGCCTGCAGCGTGCGAAACAGCGACAGCAGGGTGTTGCGTCCCCAGAAACGCCCGTAGGCGAGGACAAACCCGAGCCAGAGCGCCGGCAGCAGTGCGATTGCAAGCGCCGTCAGGGATACCCGCAGTGATACGCCAACAATCGACCAGAGTGCCGGATCGGCACTGAACAGCAATGCCAGTGCATCGAGCGTGGCCTGCCCCAGATGATCCATGACTACTCGATCGCCACGCGCTGATCGGAAGATACCGGTACGAACAGCACGCTGCCGTGTACCCGGTAATCGGCAATCCGGCTCAGCGTGGACGAACGGGTCAGCCAGGTGGCCAGCGCCCGGGCGCCCTCGTGATTGAGATGGGGGTGGCGCTGCGGGTTGATCAGTACGATCCGGTAGGGGTTGAACAATGAGGCGTCACCGCTGAACAGGATCTGCAGTGAGGGCAGCTGGTCCTGCATCGCCAGCCAGGTGCCGCGATCGGTGAGCGTGTAACTGTCGAGTTCGGCGGCCATCATCAGGGTACGGCCCATGCCCTGGCCCACTTCACGGTAACCGCTCCAATTGGATGCAAGCTCTGCTTCCTGCCAGAGCGCGCGCTCCTTTTTGTGCGTACCCGAATCGTCCCCGCGCGACAGAAAGAGTGCGTTGCGGCTAAACAGCTGATGAAGGGCTTCGGAAAGGGTGGTGGCGCTCAGAAGCCCGGCGGGGTCATCACGCGGACCGACGAACACGAAGTCGTTGTGCATCAGCGGTAATGCCTGACGGCCGTATCCTTCGGCAATAAACCGGTCCTCGGCCGCCGGCGCGTGGGTCAGAAGCAGGTCGACATCGCCCTGACGGCCGAATTGCAGCGCTTTGCCTGTGCCAACGGCGATGACCTGAACGTCGTAACCCTCTGCCTCGAATTCGGGCAGGAGGTAATCGAGCAGACCCGAATTCTGGGTACTGGTTGTTGTTGCAAGCCGGATGACTTCAGCCGGCTCGGCATTGGCTGCAAACGTCGAGCCGAGCAGAGTTACGGCAAGCAGCGTGTGTATGAAAAGTTTATGGAGCTGTCTGTTCATTGCTTCATCCTTGAAAAGGTATTTTGAATCAGTCGATTAGCTCTATCTTTTAATGTTGTAAATCAGATTTTGGGGGCGT
>CAYWUD010000242.1:0-4115 GCA_964461355.1 uncultured Pseudomonadales bacterium
GGAAATACCCTCAGCACGCTACGCCAACACGCGAAAATCGCCGAGAAAACAAGCGCCCCACGCAAGCCCCTTCGCTTTTTTCGCATCAGTTTTTTTCATCAACAAGGCATTTATTCCCGCGAAAAGCCGCCTTTACACACCAAGTTAACGCGAAAAAACGCACTCACAGCAGGATTAACTGCACAGAATCCCCGCCCGGCACCGTCACCAGGATTGCGACAGAAGTCAGATAGACACCGATGAAAAAGCGCAGAAAAGCACAGCGCACAGCCTGCAAAAACCCTTATGCGCCGGCCGACTCAAGATTGTATTTTTTAATCTTGCGATAGAGGGTTGCGATGCCGATACCGAGCGCATCGGCAGCCCTGTTCTTGCCATCGGCTGCACCGCTATAGCGCTGCAGCGCCTCGCTGATCGCACGACACTCCAGCGATTCAAGATGCAATTCAGCGACCGCATCCTTGACCGGAGCCGACGCTTCGCCATGAAACTGTGGCGGCAGCAGATCAAGCCCTATTACTTCATTGGGCTCGGCCATATTGACCAGATACTCCACGAGATTGCTCAGCTCACGCACATTCCCCGGCCAGCGGTGACGTGCCAGACGCTCCATCACCTCGGCACTCAGGCGCGGGCGCGGGACACCGATCTCGCGCGAATGGCGCTCCAGATAGAAGTTGGCGAGCAGCTCAACATCGCCGCCCCGTTCGCGCAGCGGCGGCAGATGCAAGGGAATCACGTTAAGACGGTAATAAAGGTCTTCACGGAACTCCTTGCGCTCAATGAGCTCCTTGAAATTCTTGTTGGTCGCAGAGATCACATGCACATCTATGGCCGTCGGCTCATTGGAACCCACCGGGGTCACTTCTCGCCGATCGAGCACACGCAGCAATTTAGCCTGTAGATGCAGCGGCATATCGCCGATCTCATCCAGAAACAACGTGCCACCATTGGCCGCCCGAAACATGCCCTCACGCCCCTTGGAAGAAGCACCGGTAAAGGCACCCTTGACGTAACCGAACAGTTCGCTTTCAAGCAGCTGATCCGGAATGGCCGCACAGTTGATCGCCACAAATGGCTTGCCGGCGCGGTTACCAGCTCGATGAATCGCCTGCGCGAACACCTCCTTACCGGTCCCGCTTTCGCCATAGATCAGCACACTCGAAGGACTGGAGGCGATTTTGCGCACCATCCGCTTGAGCCGCATCACGCCCGGAGACTGCCCTACTACATCCGGCACATCGCGACTGAATACCGGCTCGGCAGCCGTACTGGATGACGCGCGCTCGGCATCCGCATCGGCCGGCAGCACAAACACCTGCTTGTCATCGAGCGTATGCAGGCGCCCAGCCACGGTACGCTCGACCCCGGCACAACGCACCTGATAGCGGAGCTCGACCGGATCCAGATAACCACCCGAAAGCGGCTTGATCTCGATCGTACGCCCCACCGGAGACTCATCGGGAAAATTCAGCCTGCGAATGGCTGCCTTGTTGGCCAGCACGCAGCAGCCACTGCCATCGAGCACCAGCATCCCCTGGGACAGATCACGCACCAGAATCTGCAGCAGATGATCAAAGGCCAGACCTTTACGGTGCGCCTGCGCCTCAAGAATCTTGGCCACAAACAGCTGGGTGACATGATCGATGTAATCGGAAAAGAGCCGCACGTTGGCCAGGAGATGGCGCCGCTGAGGCTGATCAAAGCAGATCAGACTGACCACCCCGAGGCAGCGCTCCTGCACCAGAATCGGTACGCCGATCATGGCCGTTTCGTCACAGAGATCGCGCTTCTGACAGGCCGCACACAACGGATCCTCCTTGGCGGTACGGATCACCTTGGCCTGCCGACTGGCGATAATCGACTTGTAGACATTCGAACCGATCTGCAGCGGCAACCCCAGACGGGCTGCATAAGGCCCCGTGCCTGCCACACGCACCATGCCCGAATCAACGATCTCGATATCCAGCGAAACGATCTTGGCCAACAACTGGGCAAACCGCAGCACCGTAGACTGTATCGACATCAATTCGGACATGAACACCCCTGTGATTACCTGACACGCAGCCCTGAAACTGCCCGGCCAAAATGGTACCAGACAACAGAAGGAGCGATTCTATCAAAATGAGAGAGGTTCGGGTAATCGTATCAGGATGATAATGATGCCCGCTCGGCACGTGCCAGGAGCGCCTGATAGGCCGCCGGCGTATCAATATCAAAGCGCACCTCGGGACAACCGAGTTCAAGCTCAAGCACCTGCCGCCGCGCCAGAATCTGGCGCATCGAGCCATCGCTTGGCGCTGCCAGAATCGGTTTTACCAGCTCCCGCGACAGCAAGGCCGGATGTCCGCGACGCCCCTGCCAGCAGGGAAATAGCGCATCGCCGCCCCGCGCCGCCCACAGCTCAGCAAACACCCGCTGTGGCAACGCCGGAAGATCGCCATGGGTAACAAAAAAATAATCCGATTCGAGGTGGCGCACCCCCTGCTGAATGGAGCTGAACATTCCATCGGCAAAACCGTGGTTGTGCACACACTCAACCCGGTCATAATGCTGCAGATGCTGCTGCAGCTCGTCACCGCGAAACCCGGTCACCACCACAACCCGACTACAGAAGGCCAGTGCATTTTCTAGCGCATGCTCGATCAGGGGCCGCCCCCGATAGGGCAGCATCTGTTTCCAGCGCCCCATGCGCGAAGAAAGCCCCGCAGCAAGCAGTAAACAGTCAATGGATGCAGACATCCCGGCACGTCCTATCTCGCACTCATAAAAGGAGGCAACAGCGTTGCAAATTTGTCAGGCACTGTCTATCGCCCCCACCCTGCCACAGGTGATCGCCCTGGTCGGCGGCGGCGGCAAGACCAGCACCTTGCTCAGACTGGCTCAGGAACTCAAGGCACACGGCAAGCGCGTACTGATCGCCACCACCACCAAGATCTTCACGCCCAGCCCCGACCAGTACGATCAACTCTGGCTTGGCGAACCGCCCTGCGCAGCGGCGCCCGGTACGATTCATGTCTGGGCGCCTCGTCACCTCAGCGAGATCGACAAACTCGACAGCATTCCGACCGAGCTGTCCGCCCCCCTGCTTGCAACCTTTGATCACATCCTGATCGAAGCCGACGGCGCCAAACACAAACCGCTCAAAGCACCGCGGAAAGGCGAGCCGGTTCTGCCGCAGCCCTGCCACCTGGTTGTCGCTCTCACCGGCTGGGAGGCTCTTTCACAACCGCTGACCCCGCATCTGGTACACCGCTGGCCCGAGTTCAGAGCACTGACCGGCGCACGCACGCACCACCCCCTGACGGCCGAGCAGCTGACACCACTGCTCGAAGGCGCCCAGGGGCTGTTCAACGGCTTCGAAGGACCGCGTATCTGGCTGATCAACAAGCTCGATGATCCCGCCCAGCTCTGCACAGCCCGGCCACTGGCGCGGAAAATGTTATCCCTCTGCCCTGCGCTCGATGGTATTGTATTGGCCAGTCTGCATGCGCCCGACCCGGTGCATGAACGAATTGTGCGAGGTAGTGTGTGAGAATCTTTCGTGAAGCCGCCCGTCTTGAGGAAGCCAACGAACCCTTCGCGCTCGCCACGATCATCGAAACCCGAGGATCAGCGCCGCGGCGCAGCGCCCAGATGCTGATCCGCCAGGATGGCTCGCTGCACGGCACGGTGGGCGGCGGCATTGTCGAACGGCTGGTGGTCACCGAAGCACTGGCCGCCATGGCCGACAAGCGCTCGCGCACCATCACCGGCGCACTGGCGCGCCGAGAACACCACTCCGAATGCCCCGGCGAGGTAAAAGTGCATATCGACGTTCACTGCAAACGCCCGGTGCTTCTGCTTGTCGGCGCTGGTCACGTTAACCGCGCGCTGGCACAAACCGCCCAGCGCATCGGTTTTGAAATCACGGTCGCGGACACCCATAAAGGAAGCCTCGACCCCGCCCTGTTTCCACCCGGAACCATCCTGCTGCACGGCGAGAGCTACACAGCCGCGATCGAACAGGCGGTCATTGACGACCATACCTACGCCGTCATCGGCACCAATCACGAGGACAAGGAAAGCCTTGGCGCCCTCATCAACACGCCGGCGGCCTATATCGGCATGCTCGG
>CAYWUD010000243.1:0-4101 GCA_964461355.1 uncultured Pseudomonadales bacterium
GCGGCGATCGGTTCTATCGCAATGGGTCTGGTCGCCAATCTGCCCATTGCGCTGGCGCCGGCGTTGGGCCTGAACGCCTTTTTCGCATTCTCCGTGGTGCTGGGGATGGGCCTGAGCTGGCAGACCGGTATGGGCACCATCTTCTGGGGTGCGGTCGGTTTTCTGCTGATGACGGTGTTCGGGGTGCGTCACTGGATTCTGAGTAACATCCCCGCGGGCCTGCGTCTGGGCATTCCGGCCGGTATCGGTCTGTTGATCGCCCTGATCGGTCTGCACAACGCCGGTATCGTCGTGGCCAGCCCGGCCACCATGGTCACCGTGGGTGATCTGACCTCCATCCCCTGCATGCTCGGCGCGCTGAGCTTCTTTATCATCGTGGCGCTCTCCTCGCGCGGTATTCACGCGGCAGTGCTGGTGTCCATCGTGGTGGTGACCCTGATCGCGGCGCTGCTCGGTGAAGTACAGTTCACCGGTGTGGTCTCCATGCCGCCGAGCATCGGCAGCGTCTTCGGTCAGCTCGATATCATGGGCGCGCTCGATTTCTCCCTGGCGGGGGTGATCTTCTCCTTTGCCCTGGTCAGCCTGTTTGACTCCTCCGGCACCATGATCGGTGTGACCAGCAAGTGCGGTATCACCGACGCGCGTGGCCGCTTCCCGCGCATGAAGCAGGCCCTGCACACCGACAGCGGCGTATCCGTGCTGGGTGCGTTTATGGGCACCTCCACCGTGACCGCCTACATCGAAAGCTCCTCCGGCGTGGCTGTCGGTGGCCGTACCGGTCTGACCGCCATCGTGGTGGGCTGCCTGTTCCTGGCGGTGATCTTCTTCTCCCCGATCGCTGCCATGGTGCCGAGCTACGCGGTAGCGGGCGCACTGATCTATGTGGGCGTCTTGATGGCATCCGAACTCGCCCGGGTGGCCTGGGACGATCTCACCGAATCTGCGCCGGCCTTTATCACCGCCGTGCTGATGCCCTTCACCTTCTCCATCACCGAAGGGATCGCCTGTGGCTTTATCTCCTACGTGGTACTCAAACTGAGCGCTGGCCGCTGGAAGGAGATTCACCCGGGCGTGGCCCTGGTGGCCGCCCTGTTCCTGATCAAGTTTATTTTTGTCGACGGCCACTAAGGCCCCGTTAAGGAAGTCACTATGAGCAGTTTGATGACAAAACAGACCCAGCAGCTGAGCCCGGCCCAGCTGCAGGCGCAGCTGGCGGTGCTGCGGGGCGAGATCCCCGCGGACCTCAAGCTCGACAATGTGCAGGTGCTTGATCTGGTTAACGGGCGCACCATCGCCGGCCCGATTCTGATCCACCAGGGCTCGATCGTGGCCGTAGGCCCCGAGTGCGCCGAGCTGGACGCCGTGCGTGTGCGCGACTGCGAGGGCCAGACTGCGGTACCGGGCTTTATCGACAGCCATCTGCATATCGAAAGCTCGACCATGACCCCGTTCGAGTTCGAGAGTGCCACCCTGCCGCTGGGCACCACCAGTATCGTCTGCGACCCGCACGAGCTGGTGAACGTGGTCGGCTCCGCCGGGATCGAGTGGTTCCTGCGCTGCAGCGAGATGAGCACCCAGAACATCTTCGTTCAGGTCAGCTCCTGCGTGCCGGCGGTGCCGGGACTGGACGTCAACGGCGGTGACTTCGGGCTGGCCGAGATGCGCCGTTACCACGACCACCCCAGCGTGCTGGGGCTGGCCGAGGTGATGGACTATCCGGCGATCACCGGTGGCAACGCAGCGGTGCTGGCCAAGCTCGAAGCGTTCAGCGATCTCAATATCGACGGTCATGCACCGATGCTGCAGGGGCTGGCGCTGAGCGCCTACCGCTGCGCCGGGATCCAGAACTGCCACGAGACCATCAGCTATGAGGAGGGGCTCGAGAAGCTGTCCAAGGGGATGGCGGTGATGATGCGCGAAGGGTCGGTGGCCAAAAACCTCGACAATCTGGCGCCGCTGCTCACCGAGACCAGTGCCAGCCTCTGCACCCTCTGTACCGACGACCGTAACCCCTACGAGATCGCCGAAGAGGGCCATCTCAACTATATGGTCAAGCGTCTGATCCAGAAGCACGGCGTGGCAACCCATCTGGCCTACCGCGTGGCCTCCTGGTCAGCCGCGCAGCAGTTCGGTCTGCGCCGACTGGGGCTGGTGGCGCCGGGTTATCAGGCGGACCTGCTGCTGATCCGCGATCTGGCCGCGGTCGATATTCAGGAAGTCCTGATCAAGGGTCAGCCGGTCAGCGAGCTGAATCTCGGTGCTCAGGTGGCGGAGAAGCTGGCGGCGTCCAACCCGCCGCTGCACAACACCATCGACCGTCAGCCGCTGACCGCGGTGGAGCTTGAGCTTGACCTTGAGCCCGGTGACTACCACCTGATCGGCATCGTGACCAACGAGCTGATCACCACCAAGGAGCGCTGCCACTTCGACGGCAGTGCGTTCGATCAGCCCGGTGTTAACCGTCTCGCGGTAATCGAGCGCTACGGCCACGAGCTGCCGCCGGCGCTGGCACTGGTAAAGGGTTTTGAGCTCACTGAAGGGGCGATCGCCACCAGTGTCGGCCACGACTCGCACAATATCGTGGTGATTGGCGCCGATGCCCAGAGCATGGCGCTGGCGGTCAATCAGCTGATCCGAAGTGGCGGCGGTCTGTGCGTGGTGCAGGATGGCCGGGTGCAGGCGGCGCTGGCGCTGCCGCTGGGCGGTCTGATGAGCACCGAGCCTGCAGCGGTGATCGCCGAGGATCTGGAGGCACTGAAGAAGGCCGCCCGGGCGATCGGTGTGTCCGTGGCCGAGCCCTTCATCCAGATGGGCTTTCTGGCCCTGCCGGTGATTCCGGAGCTGAAGATGACGGTCAAGGGGCTGGTGGATGTTGGTACGTTCGAGCTGATTCCGCTGCGCATCGAAGCCGAAGCGGCCGAGGAGGCATAAGGGCGGCAACTGAGCGGGCGCCGGTGTTGGATCGTCCCGGCGCCCCTGCAATCACCTGTAACCCCAATCGATAACGCGTCATCGGGGCGTCCCAACCCTGTGTCCCGATCCTGCGCGCTTTTACCGGGTGTGCCCCAGCGCACCCGGTTTTTTTTGCGTGCTTGATCCGGCCGGTGCGCGGGTTGCCGTTAACGGCTGTAGCGCTGTAGCGGCACCCGGTTTTTCGTACTCGCTGTGGCCAGGCCGTTAGCGCTTTTGCAGCACCAGAACCAGATAGCCGAAGTGGCTCCGCTCGCTGTCCAGATAGGTCAGTTCGGTCCGCATATCCGCCAGCGCCCGGGAGCCCTGCATCTCCGGTTCCAACTGCTCGATCCGCGCCCGTAGCGGCGCGTGGTAATTACGCCAGGCGGTATCGTCGAGGTAGAACTGCTCGCGGACGATAAAGCCGGCCTGCTCCGCCTGCTCGATACGGACCTCGGCGCGCTGCATATCCGGATACTCCTGTTGCCAGAAGTCATGCTGTGCGGCGGGGGGATGGTCCTGCGTCCAGACCAGATCGCTGATGACCAGATACCCCTGCGGTTGCAGCAGTGGCTGCCAGGCCTTGAGGGCATCGGCAACGCCCAGAATATAGGCGCTGGCCTCGCACCAGATCAGGTCAAAGGAGGCCGGTGCAAAGGGCAGAGCGGTCATGCTGGCGCAACAGGTGCGGATCCGGTCGTCCAGCCCCTGTGCTTTGGCGCGGCGCTCGACCTCGGACAGCGCATGGCGGTCGTTGTCCAGTGCCACGATTTCGGCCTGCGTATGGGCGGCCAGCAGCAGGCTGGCGGCGCCGGTGCCGCAGCCGATATCCAGAATTTTCCTGGGTGCTTGCCCGGTCGCCTTCAGGGCGCGCAGGCTTGAGGCTTCAGAGCCCGGGCCCCAGTGTTCGAGGCCGGCAAAAATACGTTCAAAGTCGTTCATATAAGACTCGTGGTCGTGCATGTCCTTGGAAAGCCACTGCAACCTCTGGGCATCCTTCTCGCTAAAGCCCTGCTGTTGCAGCCAGTTGAGGTGGGCCTTGGGCGCTTCGCGGGCGAGTTGCTGGTGCCAGCTGCGAAGGCGCACGTCGTCGCAGCCGAGCAGCGCCGCCAGTAGTGTGCGGGCCTGCTGTTTGGCCGCGATCTCAAG
>CAYWUD010000244.1:0-4100 GCA_964461355.1 uncultured Pseudomonadales bacterium
GTTGCTGTGCGGCAGGGTGCCGATGATCTGGGCGCTGCTGCGCTCTCGCGGACAGCCTGCGGAGACGGCTGCGCCGACCGAAGCCACGGCCTGATTCGTCAGGAACAAGGGCCCGCAGATGCGGGCCCTTTTTTATACGTCTAACGTGCGCTGCCTATTTCAGAATCAGCAGGTTGGTGGTGCAGTCTTCGGCCACCTTGGCGGCAACGGACCCGAGAAAATAGCGCTGCATGCGGCTGCGGCTGTGGTTGCCGATCACGATCAGGTCGGGCTTGAGCTTCTCGGCCTGTTGCAGGATGCGTTTGGCCGGCGAGCCGGCGCAGAGGATCGGTGTACTCTGCAGGGATGCGGGAATCTCGGCGGCAATAAAGGCTTCGAGGGCGTCTTCCTCGTCCTGCAGGCTGTGCTCGACGTTATCGCGAGGCAGGTAGTTCGATACCATTGGCGGTACCGATGTGCCGGCGACAACGGCGACAACATGCAGGGTGGCACCGTGGGTTTCGGCGATCTGCACCGCTTCGCGGGTCAGTCGCCGTGCCATGACCTGATCACTCAGATCCAGTGCCAGCAGAATGGTCTGAAACATGCGGCCTCTCCCTTTTCCGGTGAACTCAGCTGCGGTACAGGCGCCGACGCTGGCCGAGATACAGCAGGCCGAGCAGCAGCAGGGCCGGCAGGATCATCCACTGTTTGCTCGGCCGGTCGCTGTCGACCTGGACATCGACGATTTCCCAATCGTAGTCGATCCCGGCTCTTTGCGCCGGACTGTCGAACAGTACATCGCTGATGATGATGCGCTCGCCCTCGGTACTCAGATCAAGGCCCGCATAGGCCAGTCGGCTCTGGGCATCACCCGCCGGACCCAGGGGCAGCACCATCACGGTATTGATCTCCTTGCCGTCGACATTTTCGCCCTGGATACGAAAACGCAGGTCGTACTCTGCCTCGGTGGATTCGGCAATCTGGAAGATTTCGCTGGCCGGTCGGTGATCCATCGGTGGATAGAACTCATCCCACCAGAATCCCGGTCGGAACAGGGTAAAGGCGATCAGCAGCAGACCGGCGGTTTCGTACCAGCGGTTTTTCACCAGCCAGTAGCCCTGGGTGGCGGCGGCAAAGATCAGCATTGCGGCCAGAGCAACCACGACCGTCAGCAGAAGCTCGTACCAGTGGTGCACGCCGATCAGCAGCAGCTCGGTATTGAAAATGAACATGAAGGGCAGGATGGCGGTACGGATGTCGTAGGCAAAACCCTGCAGACCGGTGCGGATCGGGTCGGATTTGGCGATCGCTGCCGCGGCAAAGGCGGCGAGCCCGACCGGCGGGGTGTCGTCGGCAAGAATGCCGAAATAGAACACGAACAGGTGCACGGCAATCAGCGGCACGATCAGCCCGTGCTGGGCACCCAGGGTCACGATCACCGGTGCCATCAGTGTGGAGACGACGATGTAGTTTGCGGTGGTCGGCAGCCCCATGCCCAGAATCAGACTGATGATCGCAGTGAAGATCAGCATCAGCAGGACATTTCCGGCGGAGATCAGCTCGACAAACTCGGTCATCACCATGCCGACCCCGGTCAGGGTCACGGCGCCGACCACCATGCCGGCGGTGGCCGTGGCGACCCCGATACCGATCATGTTGCGGGCTCCGCTGCTCAGCCCTTCGAACAGTTCGCGCAGGCCTTGTAGCAGAATGCCCGGCTGCCAGTCGCCGCGCATCAGCGCCAGCAGCGGGCGCTGGGTAATCAGAATCAGCATCAGCAGTACGGTAGCCCAGAAGGCAGAGAGTCCGGGACTGAAGCGTTCGACGGTCAGGCACCAGATCAGCACCACGACCGGCAGCAGGAAATACAGGCCGCTGTAGGCGGTCTGGCGGATTCGCGGCGCGCGGTCGATGGCACCACCCTCGGGCAGTGGCGGTACCCGTGCGGCCAGAAACAGCAGGCCCAGATAGCTCGGCAGCAGCAGGCTGGCGACAATCCAGACTGCGGCATCGCCGGCCAGTGTCTTGATCCAGCCGATGCCATAGAAGGTCGCAAGACTGAGCAGTCCCAGCAGGATCACTCCGCCGCAGATGCCCAGCATCCACTCGGCCGCGCTGAGGTTGCGGGTGCGCGGCATACCGCTCATGCCGGCCTTCACGGCTTCAAGGTGGACAATATAAAACAGGGCCACGTAGGAGATCAGGGCGGGCAGCAGCGCCGCCTTGATCACCTCGAGGTAGGAGACGCCGACATATTCGACCATCAGGAACGCGGCCGCGCCCATGATCGGCGGAGTCAGCTGGCCGTTGGTCGAGGCGGCCACTTCGATGGCGCCGGCCTTGCTGGCGGGAAAGCCGATCCGTTTCATCAGCGGAATGGTGAAGGTGCCGGTGGTGACCACGTTGGCGATCGAGGAGCCGGAGATGACCCCGGACAGACCCGAAGATACCACGGCCGCCTTGGCGGGTCCGCCACGCAGATGACCGAGCACGGCGAAGGAGAGGCGGATGAAGTAGTTGCCCGCACCGGCCTTTTCCAGCAGCGCGCCGAACAGGACGAACAGGAATACGAAATTGGTCGATACCCCAAGGGCCACGCCGAAGACCCCTTCGGTGGTCAGCCAGAAGTGTGACATCGCTTTCTGGAAGCTGGCGCCCTTGTGGGCGATCACATCCGGCATATAGGGACCGGCAAAGCAGTACAGCAGAAATACCAGCGCCACAATCATCAGGGGCGGCCCCAGAGCGCGGCGGGTTGCCTCGAGCAGCAGCAGCATGCCGAGGCCGGAAACCATCAGGTCCGTCAGGGTCGGGGCGCCAGCACGGTTGGCCAGTTCCTGGTAGAAGATAAACAGGTAGGCGGCACTGAAGGCTGCGCAGAACGCCAGTATCCAGTCGGTCAGGGGCACACGGTTGCGCGGTGAACGGCGAAACGCCGGATAGGCGGTAAACGTCAGAAAAATGGCAAACGCCAGGTGGATGGCGCGTGCTTCGGTGTCGTTGAAAATACCGATGCGCAGAGTGAACGGCAGGGGCGATGCGTACCAGAGCTGGAACAGGGCCCAGGCCAGCGGAATCAGCCACAGCAGCCAGCGGGCCCAGCCCTGGGGCGAACGCGCCCCGGTATCGGCTTCGGCCACCATCTCCTGGAGCTGGTGTTCGGCTTGAGACGGGGAAGCGGGAGATACAGGCATAGGACTCACGAGTTGTCGAGGTGGAAAAAGCAGCGCTCCCGGCGGACCGGGAGCGTTTGAACGGGTATTACTTGATCAGGCCCACTTCCTTGAAATAGCGCTCGGCGCCTTCATGCAGTGGGGCGGTGAGGCCGGATTCGACCATCTCTTCCTTGTTCAGGTGGGCAAAGGCCTGATGCAGCTTCTTGAAGTCTTCGAGGTTCTCGAACACCGCTTTCACGACTTCATAGGAGACTTCCGGCTGCGTAGCGGTGGAGCTGACAATGGTGGCGCGGACACCGAAAGTCTGGGTATCTGCGTCGCTGCCGCTGTACATGCCGCCCGGGATCACGGCCTTGGCGTAGAACGGGTATTCGGCGATCAGTTGATCGATTTCCGGGCCTTCAACCGGTACCAGACGGGTGTCGCAGGACGTTGTGGCTTCCTTGATCGAACCGGACGGGTGGCCGGCGACAAACACAAAGGCGTCGATCTTGTTGTCGCACAGGGCTTTGGCCTGTTCGGCGGACTTGAGTTCGGAGATCAGGGCGAAATCGTCACGGGTCCAGCCCATGCGTTCCATCACCAGTTCCATGTTGGCGCGCTGGCCGGAACCCGGGTTGCCGATGTTCAGGCGCTTGCCCTTGAGATCCTTGAGTGTGTTGATGTCGGCGTCGGCGCGAGCTACCAGGGTGAAGGCTTCGGCGTGGACGGCAAACAGGGCGCGCAGTTCCGGGTAGGGGCCCTGGGGCTCAAAGGTACTGGAGCCGTTCAGGGCATGGTACTGCCAGTCGGACTGGACAATCCCCATATCCAGTTCGCCGGCGCGGATGGTGTTGAGGTTGTAGACCGAGCCGCCGGTGCTCTCGACCGAGCAGCGGATGCCGTGTTCCTTGCGCCCCTTGTTGACCAGACGGCAGATCGCCCCCCCAGTCGGGTAGTAGA
>CAYWUD010000245.1:0-4079 GCA_964461355.1 uncultured Pseudomonadales bacterium
GCACAGCTTCTAGCCCTGTGGAAAAAAACAGCGCACAAAAAAACGCCCCGACTCTTCGGGGCGTCTTTATTTATCCACAAGGCAAAGCTCAGGCAGTGGTCGGATGCCCCGCCGGCTTTTCACCACGCACGCCGTGGGGATGCCCGGCGCGCGCATCATGCGGGTGGCCGTGGGCCTTGGTATGTCCGTGCCCCTGGCCATCACCGCGGATATGCAGGATTTCACCGAGATCATGGCTGGGCAGGCGGTAGGCCTGACCGAAGCCCTTTACGAACAGACCGTTGCTCGGCTCCAGGCGGAACAGGTGAAAGTCCGCCATAGCGGCCAGCGACTCGATGCGCTCGCCCAGACGCGCGCGCAGGCAGGCGATGCCCTGGTCCCAGGCCGCGCTGCCGTGTTTGAGCTCGACCGCGGTGGCATTGAAGGTCAGACGGCGGCGGGCCAGCATCTCCCGGGTGTCCTGCTCATCGTCGCTCAGCAGCAGGCTGGCGCGCGGGTTGGCCAGCAGGTTCTGGGTGTGCTGGGCGAGCTCGCTGATCAGGATGTAGTAGCCCTGCTCGTCGAGGGCAAAGGGCGCGTAACTGGCATGCGGCATGCCGTCGCTGCCGAGGGTGGCCAGGTGCAGCGAGCGGCGCTCAGCGCGAAACGCTCTGATCTCCTCGGCAATGCGTTCAAGCCGGGAGGGTGTCTGGGATTCGATCATGGTTGGATGCTTCACATGGAATAAATAGGGCGGGCCCACCGGCTCCCGGCTCTGCTGGCCGGGTTGTCTCGGCTGGTCCGATACAAAACGGAATCATTATCATTAAGATCGCAAGGCAATGCAACAGGAATGCCGACCGTGCCGGTGTCGCCAGACGGTGGAGCCGGCAGGCGGGCATCAGCCCGCGTGGCCAAGATCCAGTGCGATCAGGGCGATCGGGCTGGCGAGCCCCTTCAGGGACAGGGGGCCGAGCGGCCGGGCGCGTGGCCGGTAGGCGGGGGCGAGTTCGAGCAGATCGGCCGGCAGGATCAGGCCGGCCTGCTGCTCGCCGGCCAGTTTTTCCAGCCGCGCCGCGGTATTGACGGCATCGCCAAAGAACTCCACCGAGCGGCGCTGGGCGCCGATCTCCTTGGCGATCACCGGGCCTCCGGCCAGCCCGGCATGGTAGCCCAGCGTGGTGCCGAACTGCGCGCGGTAGTCGAGGTTCCACTGCGGCAGCTGGCGGGCCAGATCATCCAGCGCCGCCAGTGCCGCGCCGACGCCCTGGGGATAACTCCAGGTGGCCATCACCTGATCGCCGACATAGCGCTGCACTTCACCGCCGTGGCGGCGGATCAGGCGGGATACCTGATAGAGAAATTCGGCAAACAGCAGCTGCGCCTGCCCGGCCCCGAGCTGCTGGGTCAGTGCCGTGGAGTTCTGGATATCGAGAAACAGAAACAGCCGGGATTCGGTCCGGGGTTTGAGGTAGTAGCCGAGTACCAGCCCCTTCAGGGCGGTGGGGCCCAGGTATTCGGCCAGCCTGAGGCCGAGGTTGATCAGCAGGACCATCAGATAGCAGATCAGCAGATGCCAGAACGAGGCGCGGCTGTGCAGCCAGAATGACAGGCGATCACCGAGCAGCAGGTAGTGGCTGAGCAGCAGAATCGGAATCAGCAGCGCCAGCCAGATCAGTGACAGCCAGGCGGCCTGAACCAGCAGGCTGCAGCGGCACAGGCGCAGGTTCAGCCAGGGCGCCAGCAGGCCGGCCACCAGCCCGACCAGGCCGCCATTGACGGCGCCGTGCCAGAGCATGCCCTGATTCAGGGCGGCGACGGCGAGCCCCAGCAGGGCGCCGAAGACAAGGGTAAACAGGCAGTGACGGGGGATCGGGTTATTCAGGGTGTGGCTCCTCTGTCGCGCTGATCTGGATCGGCAGGCGCAGGCCGGCCTGATAGTGGCCGGGGAAGTTGCAGGCCGCCTCCAGAGCTTGGGCCGGGGCAACCAGCCAGATCAGTGTTTTTTCTTCGCCCGGGGCGAGCAGGCGCAGGTTCTCGCGCTCCTCGCGGCGCAGGGCCGGGTTGCTGCGCAGCAGCTTGCGGTAGCGCTGGTGTTCGTTGGCGGTACCGAGGGCAAACTGATGGGGCATGCCGCTGTCGTTGCGAATCACAAAGCGTACGGTCTGCCACGGAGCAAATACCAGTGGCTGGTCGGCCTCGAAGCTCATCGCCTCGGTGATCCGGATGGTCACGGTGGCGCTGACCGCGGCTGCATCCCCCGGGCGTCCGGCCGCCGAGTGCCGGCGGATACCGGCTTTCGGGGCATCGGCATGTTTGCCGGTGGCGTGGGTCATGCTGTCGTAGTAATCGAGCTCGGGCTCCGCCGCCAGCAGCGGGGCGATCAGCAGCAGCAGAGAGGCGAGGGTGCGCATGGCAAAATTCCTCTGTTGGACCTGAATCTAAGCATAGATTCGCCGGGCTGCGGTGGCGGATGAGCTCCTGGTTCAGTGCACCGGCAGCGCCTGGTGCATGCCGGCCTGATAATGGCCCGGAAGATTGCAGGCCGCTTCGATCGCATCGCCCTGGCTGAAGCGCCAGATCAGGGTTTTCTGCTCGCCCGGTGCGAGGCTCAGGGCGTTGGGCATGCTGTGGTGCGACATCGCCGCGCCTGAGGCCATCGCCGCCATCATCTGGCCATGGGCCCGGTGCTCGCCGGCGGTGGCGATGACGAACTCATGGGGCAGCTGGCCGTTGTTGGTCACGACAAAGCGGATGGTCTCGCCGACCCTGATCGGCGCCGTATCGCTGAAGGTAAAGCGCATACGGTCATCGGCCTGGACCTCGATGGTACGGCTGACCTGATCAAGCTGGCCCGGCTGTCCGGCGGCGGTGGCCGAGCTGTGGTGGCCTTCCCCTGCCTGGGGGGGATGGCGGTGGTCATTCTGACCGGCGGCCAGTGCCTGCTGGCCGAGCAACAGCCCGGTCAGCAGGGTGGCCAGAACATGGCTGGCGTTCATGCTTACTCCTGATTCTGCTGCGGTGTGTGGTTCATCTGGGAGTGATCCATGCCCTGCATCTGGGAGTGATCCATGCCCTGCATCTGGGAATGGTCCATACCCTGCATCTGGGAATGGTCCATACCCTGCATTTGAGAGTGATCCATGCTCTGCATCTGGGAATGCTCCATGCCCTGCATCTGGGAGTGATCCATACCCTGCATCTGGCTGTGATCCATCGGCTGTTCGGCCCCTGCGGTGGTGGACAGGGTGGCGGCCAGAACGCTGGCCATGATCAGTGCTTTGTTCATCGTTCAGTCTCTCGTGGGTCTTGATTGAGGATGTTGCGGCCGGGCAGGCGCCCGGCCTGTTGTGTTATCGATGCGGCTCGGCTGTTGGCGCCGCATGGGTGCTGAGCTGGTTGCGGCGCCACAGGTACCAGATCACCGGCAGGACCAGCAGGGTCAGAATCACCGAGCTGATCATGCCGCCGACCATCGGCCCGGCGATACGGCGCATCACCTCCGAGCCGGTGCCCTCGCCCAGCATCACGGTGACAAGGCCGATCACCACGGTGGCCACGGTCATCATGATCGGCCGTACGCGCAGGCCCGCGCCCTCCATCACCGCGGCACGCAGCTGCTCGGTTGTCGCGGGGCGGTGGCTCAGCCAGGCCTGATTGAGGTAGGCGAGCATCAGTACGCCGATCTCCACCGTGACGCCGGCCAGGGCGATAAATCCGACGCCGACCGCCACCGAGAGGGCGAAATCGCTCAGATAGAGCAGCCATAACCCACCCACCAGCGCAAAGGGGAGGGTGCCGAGGATGATGGCGACCTCGGTGAGGGTGCGGAAGTTCAGGTACAGGAGCAGTACGATGATCGCCAGCGTGATCGGTACCACCACGGCCAGACGGGCCTTGGCGCGCTCCATGTATTCGTACTGGCCGGACCAGCTGAGCGAGTAACCGCTGGGCAGCGCGACCCGTTCAGCCACCCGCTGTTTGGCCGCCGCGACATAGGAGCCGAGATCGCGCCCCTCGATATCGATAAACACCCAGCCGTTCAGGCGTGCGTTCTCGCTCTTGATGGCCGGTGGCCCGTCTTCGACATAGACGTGGGC
>CAYWUD010000246.1:0-4073 GCA_964461355.1 uncultured Pseudomonadales bacterium
CCACGGCACCCGGCCCTCGAAGCGGGCGACACGCGGCTCGATTACGCCGAACTGAACGCTGCGCTGCAACAGCTTGGCCAGCAGCTGGACGCGCTGGGCGCACAGCGTATCGCCCTGGCGCTCGACAACGGCATCGACTGGGCGCTGGTCGATCTGGCAGCCCAGCACGCTGGGCGCGTACTGATCCCGGTGCCCGACTTCTTTTCCGATGCCCAGCGTCGCCACCTGCTGCACAGCAGCGGTGCCGATCTGTGGATCGGCGACAACCCGCCTGCAGGTGCAGACCGGTCAACGCCGCCGCTGCACACGCCCTGCGGCGCGCTGCCCTGCTTTCGACTGTCCGCCAGCGCCCCCGAGCTGCATCCGGGCACGGCCAAGATCACCTTTACCTCAGGCTCCACCGGTCAGCCGAAAGGGGTCTGCCTGAGCCAGCAGCAGAGTATCCGCGTGGCCCAAAGCCTCGCCGATCTGCTGGGCCCGCTCGCACTGGAGCGGCATCTGGCTCTGCTGCCCCTGCCGACCCTCTTGGAAAACATCGCCGGGCTGTACGTGCCGCTGCTGCTGGGCGCAACCGTCGTCCTGCCCGGCGGAGCCGAGCGCGGCCTGTGCGGCTCCAGCCAGCTGAATCCGCAGCAACTGGCCCACTGCCTGAACCGGACCCGGCCCCAAAGCCTGATTCTGGTACCCGAGCTCCTGCGTGTGCTGCTGCAACTGCCTCTGCCCGACAGTCTGCGCTTTGTCGCCGTCGGTGGTGCCCGGGTCGATCCGGCCCTGCTCGAACAGGCACACCGACAGGGCCTGCCGGTCTACCAGGGCTATGGCCTGTCCGAGTGCGCATCGGTGGTGGCCCTGAATCTGCCCGGCGCCAACCGAAACGGACGTGTCGGCCGGCCGTTACCCCATGTCGAGGTCCGGCTCGATGCCCGGGGCACCCTCGAGGTCAAAGGCGCAGCAATGCTGGGCTATCTCGGCGCCGAGCCGCTGAACGCCGACAGCTGGGTGCCGACCGATGACCTGGCCGGCATCGATGCAGACGGTTTTGTCCGTATCGACGGGCGGCGCAGCAATCTGCAGATCACCGCCTTTGGCCGTAATTTTTCGCCTGAATGGGTCGAGAGCCTGGCCCAGACCCAGAGTGCCATCGCCCGTCTGGTGCTGTTCGGCGATGCTCTGGCCGAGAACATCGCCCTGGTCGAAACGCTGCCGGGGCAGGAGGCGGCCCTGCCCGCAGCCATCGCCCGCATCAATCAGGAGCTGCCCGACTATGCCCGCATTCACCGTTATCACCGGCTTGAGCAGTCGCTGGCCAGCCAGGGCCTGCTGACCGCCAACGGCCGCCCACGCCGTCGCCAGATCCAGACCACCTATGCCCGGCTGCTGCAACCGGCCGAGCCCCGAACCCCTGCACAGGAGTGCCACTCATGAGCTTTTATCAACAGCTGCAACAGGCAACCGCCGCTGAACGCCAACAGATGCTCGAAGCACCGGTCATCGCCGCCTGCCGTCAGGGCCGCATCGGCCGCGAAGGCTATCTGGCCTTTCTCGAGCAGGCCTATCATCACGTCAAGCACACCGTACCGCTGCTGATGGCCTGTGGTTCGCGCCTGGGACAGGAATTCAACTGGCTCGAGCCCGCACTCGGTGAATACATCAGCGAAGAGATGGGCCACCACCATTGGATTCTCGAGGATATCAGCGCCTGTGGCGGTGATGCGGCCGCCATCGAGGCGGGCCAGCCCGACTGGCCGATCGAACTGATGGTGGCCTACCTTTACCACCAGATCGACCGCGGCTCACCGCTGGCCCTGTTCGGCATGGTGCAGGTGCTCGAAGGCACCAGCGTCGCGCTGGCGACCGAGCTCGGCCAGCAGATCCAGAAATCCCTGCACCTGCCCGACGGCGCCATGCACTACCTCTACTCCCACGGCACCCTGGATCAGGATCACCTGCGCTTTTTCGCCGGGCTGATGGATCGCATCGAGGACCCGCAGCACCAGCGCCCGATTATCGACAGCGCACGTCACTGCTACCGTCTGTACGGTGAAATGCTGCGCCGCCTGCCCCTGCTGGAGGAAACCAGCCATGCAGCTTGACCAGCGCCTTGTCCTGCTGATCGGTGCCAGTGGCGGCATCGGCCGTGCAACAGCGCGGCGACTGGCCGCAGCCGGCGCCCGGCTCTGGCTGTGCGGGCGCGATGAGGCCCGTCTGCAGCAGCTGGCCGCCGAGCTCGGCCCCGGGCACCGTTACTTTGCCGGCGATCTGAGCCTGCGCGCACAGCAGCGCTGCCTCTTCGCCCAGATTGACGGCCCGGTCGACATCCTGATCAATGCCGCCGGCTGTAACCACTTCGCCCTGTTTGAAGACACCCCGAGCGAGACGATCGAAGCGATGATGCGCCTTGATCTGCTGCTGCCGATGCAGCTGTGCCAGCTGTTTTTACCCAAGCTGGCCCGCCCCGGCCTTATTCTGAACGTCGGCTCGGCCCTCGGCAGCCTCGGCCATCCCGGCTACAGCGTCTACGGCGCCTGCAAGGCGGCGCTGTTCAGTTTTTCCCAGACCCTCGACCGCGAGCTACGCGGCCAGGGTATCCGGGTGCTGCATCTGGCCCCCAGAGCCACGCTGACCGCCGGCAACAGCCCCCAGGTGCAGGCCTTCAATCGCGCCTGCAAGGTGCATCAGGACAGCCCCGAGCAGGTGGCTTGCGTCCTGCTCGACACGCTGCAGCACGAACACCCGGATCGCCGTATCGGCGCCCCCGAACGTTTTTTTGCCTGGCTCAACGGCGTTGCCCCGCAGCTCTTCGGACGCCTGCTGGCACCGCGGCTGAGCCAGGTTCGTTACTACACCCAGGAGATCGGCCATGATTAAACGTTGTCTCTACACCCTTGGCACGCTGGTACTGAGCCTGCCGCTGGCAGCCGCCCCCTATGAGACACTGCAGCACCAGTGGGAGCAGTGCCAGTACCGCCAGCCCGAACGCAAGCAGGAAGCCTGTCTCGCCGGGCTGTACGAAAACCTCAATCCGCAACCCGAAAGTGCCGAGGAAACCCTCTGGCAGGGGATCATCACCAGCAGCTATGCTGGCGCCAAAGGCGGTCTCGGCGCGCTCAAGCTGGTCGAACAGGCGCGCACCCAGCTGCAGCGGGTGATCGATCAGGCCCCCGCCACCCTTGACGGTTCGGCGTACACCAGCCTTGGCGCACTCTACTATCAGGTACCCGGCTGGCCGCTCAGCTTTGGCGACGACGATAAAGCCGAAGCCCTGCTGAAACAGGCGCTGACGCTGAATCCCGACGGTATCGACCCGAACTACTTCTACGCCGATTTTCTGCATCGCCAGGGCCGCGATCGCGAAGCACGTCAGTACCTCAAGCGCGCCCTGAATGCACCCGATCGACCCAGCCGACCGATCGCCGATGCCGGCCGCCGTGCCGAAGCACAGGCGCTTGGGCACAAGCTCTGATGCGGCTAGACTGGAGACGCGTATTTCCAAGGAGGAGCGCATGCGCCTGCTGCTGGTAGAAGATGATGTCATGCTTGCCGAAGCGATCGGCGATACCCTGCGCGACAACGGGTTCACCCTGGACTGGCTCGATCGCGGCGGATCAGTGGTCGATCTGCTGCGTCGCACCCATTTCGATGCCCTGATCCTTGACCTCAACCTGCCCGATTGCGACGGGCTTGAGGTTCTGCAGGCCCTGCGCAAGGCCGGCATCAGCCTGCCGGTGCTGATTCTTACCGCACGCGATGCCCTCGATGATCGCGTACGCGGGCTCGACAGTGGTGCCGATGACTATCTGAGCAAACCCTTTGCCACCGCCGAGCTGCTGGCGCGGCTGCGCGCTCTGCTGCGCCGCCATGCCGGACTGGCCGAGGCCGAGCTACGCTATGGCGATCTGCGCCTGCAACCCGAGCGCCAGATCGCCTATTACCATGAACAGCCGGTCAAGCTGACCCCCTACGAATTCAAGCTGCTCTATCAGCTGCTGTGCAATCAGGGGCGCGTACTGACCCGCGAACGGCTGCAGGACAGCCTGTATGGCTGGGATGAGGGCAGCTACGGCAATGCCCTG
>CAYWUD010000247.1:0-4062 GCA_964461355.1 uncultured Pseudomonadales bacterium
CAACAGGGTAAGATCTAGTGAATATTGCAATTTTCTACGGTGGAAACTCTCCTGAGCATGAGGTCTCAAAAGTTTCGGCAGCTCATGTATTACAGTATCCTAATACAGACAAATACACTCTACTTCCTATTGGGGTTACAAAAGGCAACCATTGGTACCTTCAGGAACCCTATACAGGAGGACCATTAAAGATTATAGAGCATAAAGATAAGGAAGTATTAATTAGACCAGGAAGAGGACTATTTGTTGGAGATACCCCTCTTCTTATTGATGTTGCAGTGATTATGATTCATGGATCTTATGGTGAAGATGGGGTACTCCAAGGAACATTGGAAAGTGCAGGAATTCCTTACACTGGAGCAAGCCTCATGGCTAGCGCCCTAGGTATGGACAAGATTCGAGCAAAGATGCTGTGGGAGCATCAAAATCTTCCAGTAACCCCCTACACTACTCTCACAAAAGAGGTCTGGGAAACAGAAGGGACCAGTGCAGTGCAACTTCAGCCACTGCTCAAGGTATTTCCAAGCCCCCTATTTATTAAACCAAGCAGAGGAGGCTCTTCATTAGGAATTAGCCGAGTTACCTCAAAAGAGGAGTTTGTAAAAGGAATTCAGGAAGCCCTTCTCTACGATAATGATATTCTTATTGAGCTTGGTCTTACCGTACGAGAAATTGAATTTGCTGCCCTAGGAGATCGTATTTTTCACCCAGGAGAGATTCAATCTACCGAAGGGTTTTATAGCTACTACACAAAGTACGAAAAAGACCCAGGAGACTCTCTTATTGTACAGGCTGACTTACCATCAGAGACCCTTAAAGTTATGCAACAGATTGCCCTTAAAGCGTATAAAGTGTTAGGAATTGATAGTTTTGCACGGGTAGACCTATTCCTTACGGTGGAGGGAGAAATTTATATTAATGAGATAAATACCATTCCTGGTATGACTGCTATAAGCATGTTTCCCGCAACCCTGAGAGAGAGTGGTATATCAGGTGAAGATCTCTTTGACCAATGGGTTCACATGGCACTTGAGAGACATAATCGGTAGGAAATATGCTTTAAGACTTGATTTGTAGAATCAACTTCACAGCATCATAGATAATAAAAATAAAGCTATCTTCTCAAGTTCTCTTAAGATATAAGGTATTCACTTTCCAGCTTTTTTCCTATACTCTGTCGGTATGCGAATATTGTGGCTTACAGTTCTATCAATTATCCTTCTTATAACCCCGCTTGCAGGGGATATACTTGATGATTACAACTTGCATTATAACTTCTTAGATAGCCTACCCTCTAGAGAAGAGGGGTCTTTAGAGGAGAGCAAGGTATTTCGCTACATTCTTACCTACGCCCAAAAATTAGATCTAAAAACAAAAATCCACCCCCTTACCAACCTAGAAGGGACTCACTCATACTCTTCTATTGTAGAGGTTATTATTCCAGGTGAGTCAACGGAAGAGGTGGTATACTTATTTCCCACTAGCCAACCTCCTTTTTCTACACAGAATACTCTTTCTGGGTCTATTGCACTAGGTATTACCCTTATGCCAATCTTAGCAGGTCAGGATAATCTACTCACCTCAAGAATTGTGTTTCTTGGAGGAGATAGAGAAGCGTCTTATATAGGGTCACAGGAGTATATGAGAATTCTCCAACAAGAACCTATAGAGAGGCAGTTTATTTACTCAACCTTTCATGATGTTCCAGAAAAGGTAGGTATACTCACATCATCAAATGGAATCACTACCCCCCTATACCAGCTAGAACTTATTGCAAATAGTTTTAGAAATTCCAAGGTACCTATCTCTCTCAACCATACACAAAACCAGATTCAAAGGCTAAAAATTGATATTGAAACATCTCCCCTAGAGGTCTATTTAGAGACAGGATCCCCAGCAATTGAGTTATCTCAATACCCTGGAGAACAAGAAAACAATGATCCATCAGGTGTAGTGAAAGCTCTTGCTACGCTCACTTTGCAGCAAGTAGATACGACGAAATCAGAACGAAATTACCTAGCTCTTCAGAGCTCACGTGCCCTTATTACCATTAGAGAACGAACCTATATATTTGTGGTAGGTGGGTTATTTCTTCTCTTCTTAATCTTATCATTTCTTAGAAAGAGAAAGTTCTTTCGCTACGTGTTATCTGTTCGTCGCCACCTAAGCTCATTAATTGTCATAACACTCCTCACCTTTCTTGCTATGATTCTGGGAGGATCTTTATTACTCGGTATAAGTAATCTAAGGGGTATTCAGCACTTTTATACATATACACCTCTTTTTATGGTTCTGGGCAAACTATCATTAGCACTCCTAGTCATACTGCTAGTAAAAGAGATTATTCCTCAACATTGGATTATTGCCAATAATAGTTTTTATAGTGCCTCAGCCATATTTATCCTAGGAGTAGTTGCCATAGGAGCAAGTTTACTAGACATAACCTTATCACTCTATTTTTTCTTTCCTCTTATGTTTATGGTTTTATCTGTTGTGTCAAAAAAGGGGTGGTTAAAAGTGTTACTTTTTATACTGTCTCTTACTGCTATGATTGGTAATGTTATCCTTTTAATGAACTCCTTTACTCCAAGAATATATTACATACTCACGCTATCTCCAAAGGGAACTGTACTAGAGTCTCTACTCCTACTCCCCTACGGATTACTCCTATTAAGAATTATGCAAAGAGATATCTCAAGAAGGTCTCACAAAGTTCTGCGTATTTCAACAGTATCTCTACTAGCTATAACTTTTTTAGGGAGCTTTACTTATCTTGTTCTGGTAAATCCATTCTCTAGAGATAATCCCATGGTAGTTCACATAACCCAAACAGAAACACCATCTCAACAGCTTTTACATATGAAAGGTGAAGCTCCTTTTGATTTTACAGAGTTGGGGGAGACCTTAAAGGTAGATAGAAATAACATACAAGATAGCAATGTATCATCACTAGGAGTAATAGAGCGATCCCATGAAAAGAGAGAGTTTTTAAGCCGAACAGAACACACAATTACCATAACAACACCTATTCAGGTATCGCAGATAAACGCCTTCCTCGATATTTCTCGTGCAATACCAGTTATCTATGATACAAACTTTCCTGTATCCTTTGACTTTGAGAATAATCAAGCTCAGTTTTTTATTGGACCAAACCCGCCAAACCCTTTAGAGATAACCTTTACCCTAGCCCAAAACATAACATCAAACCTTAAGGTAGAAGCTATATTCCATAATGTACATATTCCAAGTTATCCCTATATAGAAAATGTGTATACAAAGGATCAGTCTCGAGCTATCTCTATACTTAACTTTCCTATAAACCCATGAACACTCTCTTTTTCCATGTAGATATGGACGCCTTCTATGCAACAATAGAGCAGGCTCGTCACCCTGAGTATAGAGGTAAACCTATCATGGTAGGAGGTTCTTCTCAACGAGGAGTTGTAACCACCTGCTCCTATGAAGCAAGAGCCTTTGGGGTGCACTCTGGTATGCCAGCATTTCAGGCAAAAAGGCTCTGCCCTAAGGGTATCTTTCTACCTATTGATGTGGATTTTTATAAAGAAAAGAGCAAAACAATTATGACACTACTTGCCGAGTTTACTCCAAGATTACATCAAGTATCTATTGACGAAGCGTTTCTTGATATGACAGGTTTTCAGAGATACATAGGATCTTCAGAGGAACTTGCAAAACAGATACAACAGAAGATTGAAGAGGAAACAGGGGCTACCCTCTCTATAGGAATAGCCTCTTCAAAATATGTTGCAAAAATTGCATCAAACATGAGAAAACCTCGTGGGGTGTACATTGTCCCACAGGGACAAGAGCACTCTTTTATGGCAAAAAGAGAGCTTTAGGATATATGGGGACTTGGAAAAAAAGGGAGAGAGGATCTTAAAGTCCATAGAATTACTACCATAGAGCAGGTGTTAAACTGCGCAGAGAAAGATTTGCAACAGATACTAGGAGATAGAATGGGAGAGTTCCTCTATAAAGCAGTTAGAGGTATTGACCCAGGAGCTTTTCAAGAGACGAAAAAATCCCACTCCATTAGCAATG
>CAYWUD010000248.1:0-1953 GCA_964461355.1 uncultured Pseudomonadales bacterium
GTCTCGGTGCTGGCCAACGAGTATTCCGACGGTCAGGCACTGCAGGCGTTGAAGCTGCTCAAGGAGTATCTGCCCAGCGCCTACCATCAGGGGGCGCGGGACCCGATTGCGCGGGAAAAGGTGCATAACGCGGCCACCATCGCCGGGATCGCCTTTGCCAACGCCTTCCTGGGGGTATGCCACAGTCTGGCGCACAAGCTGGGCGCCGAGTTCCATCTGCCGCACGGGCTGGCCAATGCGTTGCTGCTGACCAACTGCATTCGCTACAACGCCACCCACCTGCCCACCAAACAGGCGGCGTTCTCCCAATACGACCGACCGAAGGCGATTCTGCGCTATGCCGAAATCGCTCTGCACCTGGGCTTTACCCAGGCCAAGGTCGAGGATCGCGTCGATGCGCTGCTGCACTGGCTGTACGAGCTCAAGGGCGACCTTGATATTCCGCTGTCGATTCGTGAGGCCGGAGTGCCGGAGCAGGAGTTCCTCGACAAGGTCGATCAGCTGGCCGAGGAAGCCTTCGATGATCAGTGTACCGGCGCCAACCCGCGTTACCCGCTGATCAGCGAGCTGAAGCAGATTCTGCTCGATTCCTACTATGGTCGCCCCTATGTGGAGAGCTACGAGCGTGAACAGGAGGATGATTCCGCAGAAGTGTCCGATGCGATCGATACCGTAGTGGACGATGGTGTACAGGCCAGCGCCTGATCATCGATAGAAAAAAGCCCGCACTATGCGGGCTTTTTTTATGCAATTGCAACGACATTCAGGACTTTTCATGCTGATCGCCCCGCTTGTAAGCGCTGTATTTGCGGTGATCGCCGCGCACCTGTGCCGCCGGATACTTGGCGGCATTCTTGTGCATCTTCGCTTCCAGTGCGGCACCAAGATCAATCTCGCAGATATCTGCAAATGCCAGAAGATAGGCAAAAATGTCCGCTGTTTCGTCGGCAATGGCTGTTTTTGTATCGGGATGCTGCAACAGGGCTTCGACTTCGTGCGGCTGTTTCCACAGCAGCTCCTGCTGCAGTTCGGCGGCCTCGATGGCCAGGGCGGCGGCCAGCTCCTTGGGGGTGTGGAACTGACGCCAGTCGCGCTCGTCGCGAAAAGCGGTTACCAGCGCCTGCGCATCCTTCAGGGATTCGATCATGCTCTGCGTCCAAAAAGCTCAGTCTCGGGGTGAACGGCCTGTGATGCAAGCCGGATGCCGATAGGGCTGGAGTTGAGCAGTCGGTGTGCTGCAAAAAAATGAATGGTTAGCGCAAAAAGACTCGGCACAAAAACTGATCCGGGCGATTTTGTCGATGGATTTTGCCTGATTTTTAGACGCCATGGCTGGCTGTTTTTCACCCTTGATGCACTCCGCAGTAACAATCAATTGCTTATAAACCGTTTTTTGGCCAGATGTAAAAACGATCAATCATGTTTTTATAAAGCGTAGTTTTATTACGAATAATGAATTTCGGTGCGCGGCGTCGGCGCGAGGGCGTCAGTTATGCAGTGTTATCCAGGGCTGGTTCTTGCTCGGTTGCAGCAGACCGATGCGGTGCAGGTGGCGCTGGTGCAGCGCCGGGTACAGGGCTTCAAGCGCCGGGTCATGGCGGGTGAAGAGGGCCAGGTGGTCGCGGGCCGGCCGCTCGCCCTGAAGTCCCTGTTCCTGCAGCAGGAACGCTACGCGTCGGGCGATGGCGGCGCCGGAGTCGACCAGGCCGATCGGGTGCGGTGCGGCGCTCAGCAGCGCGCCAATCTCTTCACGCAGCAGCGGGAAGTGGGTGCATCCGAGAATCAGCTGGTCGACCCGAGGGTAGTGATCCTCGAACAGCGGGGCCAGCTCGCGGGCCAGTGCGGCGCGCGATACCTTCTGCTGGCGCAGCTTGCGTTCGGCCTGGTGGACCAGTTCGCTGGAGCCGATGCGCAGCACCTTACAGCGGCTGGCAAAGTCCTGGATCAGCTGTT
>CAYWUD010000248.1:1963-4058 GCA_964461355.1 uncultured Pseudomonadales bacterium
TCGGTGTAAGGACGTACTACGGTGCCTGGCGTTGCCAGAAGGGCAATGGCGTGGTTGTGGCTCAGGCTGGCGGCGGTCTTGATGGCCGGCACCACGCCAACGATGGGTGTCTTCAGTTCATGCCGTACGCGGGGCAGGGCGACCGTGCTGGCGGTATTGCAGGCGATCACCAGAGCGGCCGGCTTAAAGGCACGTTGCAGCTGGTTCAGGCACAGGCTGGTGCGTTCGCTAACCTCGTCTTCGCTCTTGGTGCCGTACGGAAATGCAGCGTTGTCCGAGCAATAGACCAGCGGCAACCACGGCAGGGCCTGGCTGATCGCTTCCAGAATGCTGAGGCCGCCCACGCCGGAGTCGAAGATGACGACCGGGGGCAGGCCGCTGTGGAAGGCGGATTCGGACTCGATAGAGGAGGCTGTTGCGGTCACGCGATTCTCGGGCCAGCTGCAAAGGCGCTATTGTACGAATTTGGCCGGTTGCCGGCGAGGGTTGGCTGGCCCCGTTCTGGGTGGCGGAGTAGTATGACGCCAACCGGTTTTCCGGGCCCCTCTAGTAGCTAACAGGAGAGCTTGCCGATGTCCGCTGGCGCCTCGCACACTGTGTTCAGTGTCAATCTCAACAAGATCGCGCTGCTGCGTAATTCCCGCGGCCGTGACTACCCCAGTGTGGTGGAATTTGCGCGCAAGGCGCTGGCCAACGGCAGTGGTGGTATCACCATGCATCCGCGCCCGGACCAGCGCCATGCGCGCCCGGATGACTGCTTTGCACTGGCCAAGCTGGTGCGCCAGTACCCGGGTACCGAACTGAACCTTGAAGGCTATCCGACCGAGGAGTTTCTGCAGCTGGTGATCGATGCCGGCGCGCACCAGTGCACGCTGGTGCCCGATGCGCCGGATCAGCTGACCTCGGACCATGGCTGGGATATCAAGACCCAGGGTGAATTTCTCAAGCCGATCATTGCGCGCCTGAAGCAGCACGGCATTCGCGTATCGATCTTTATCGACCCGGATGTCGAGCAGTGTGCGCTGGCCCATATCACCGGGACCGACCGGGTAGAGCTCTACACCGAAGGCTGGGCGCAGGCCTATGATCATGCCGAGCAGGCTGCGGTACTGGCTCAGTACCGTGATGCTGCCGCTGCGGCGCGTGCCAGCGGTCTGGCGGTGAATGCCGGACACGATCTGAATCTGCAGAATCTGGCCATTTTCCTGGCCGGGGTTACCGAGGTGGCCGAGGTGTCCATCGGCCATGCGGTGATTGTCGAGGCGCTGGAGCAGGGATTCGAGCCCGTGATCCGTCGCTATGTGAAGATCTGCCGCAATGCGCCGCTGAACTGATGCGAGGCAGGCGACGCCGCCCGGTGTCGCCTGCGCCTTCTTTCTCTTCTGCTCTCGTTTCTGCGCGCCCCGCTTTTTCCTTCAGTTTCTATTCCGCTGTGCTGCCGCCGGTTTCGGTCGGGTTGGCTGCGCATATTGGCTGCTGCGAATTTCTGTTTACTTGATGCGTTATTTTCTGAAAGAATAACGACTCATTGGTCGTCGTATCAAAAACAAAAATTACAGGATGAAGCTGATGCGTATTTTTACTTTGCTGTTTTCCATCGTACTGATGAGCAGTGCCGTGCAGGCAGCTGATCTGCGCGTGGCGGTTGCAGCAAACTTTCGCGATACCCTCGAGGAGCTTGCCCGGGCCTATGCCCAGCAGGGGGGCGATCGGCTGCTGATTTCGGGCGGGCCGACCGGTGCGCTCTATAACCAGATTATTCATGGCGCGCCCTTCGATCTCTTTCTGGCCGCCGATACCCGCCGGCCGCAGCTGCTGGTCGAGGCCGGACTGGCCGAGGCTGACAGTTACCGTGTGTATGCGCTGGGTCAGCTGGTGCTCTGGGATCCGCAGCAGGCGCTCGGGTCACTGGAGGGGCTTGCGCAGTATCGGGGGCGGCTGGCGATTGCCAGCCCCGATGCGGCGCCCTATGGCGCGGCAGCCATGGAGGTGCTGGAGCATCTCGGTCTGACAGAGGGTGAGCAGCCGTTCAAGCTGGTGCGCGGCAATTCCATCGCCCATGCCTATCAGTATGTGCATACCGGCAATGCGGGCG
>CAYWUD010000249.1:0-4049 GCA_964461355.1 uncultured Pseudomonadales bacterium
TACTTTAGTAAAAAAGAGGCTACCCAACTGCTTGAGAAATGTGCAGCTAAGTAGCATTTTTACAGCCTTTTTACATAAAGAACTGTAACCATAACTTCTCTTAAACAATAGGATAGACGGTCTCCTTATAGGATACGTATATCTTAGAAATATCTCTTTCTTAATAAAATGTAAAATAATGTTTGACAATTGATAATACAGATGTTATGATATGTATCATAAGTCAGAACAAATGTTATTTTATGTATTGAAAGTATTAGGAAGAGGGGGTATGTGTGACAGTATCAATCGGTCTATTTAAGAGTATGTTACAAGAGGGAAGTTGTGAGCTTGATCGACACATTGAGGAATTTTCACAAATTGATTCTCTGTTTGGTGATGGAGATCATGGAGTTACTATGCAACGAATCAGCAAAGAGATTCGAGAAGTAACTCTTTATGATTATAATAGTATATCAGAACTTCTTATGGAACTTAGTAAAAGAGTTATGAATGTAAATGGAGGGAGTGCAGGTCCTCTTTACGGTATGCTGTTTGATGGTTTTGCAGAAGGTGTAGAAGGTATGAACTCTCTGGATGTAAAGTCATTTAATAAAATGCTTATCTCAGGAGCAGAGAGCTTTGCTTCTGTTTCGACTGCACAGATTGGAGATAAAACTATGGTGGATACCCTTGTTACCGTATTAAACAGGGTAAACTCTTTTCAAGGAGAACTCCCAGAGCTTATGAAAGAGATTGCAAAGAGTGCTATGGATGGAGCTGAGTCAACAAAAAACTTTGTTGCAAAGTTTGGACGTGCCAGATTCCATAAGGAAAGCACCCTAGGAACAATGGATGCAGGCGCATACTCTTTGGCTTGCTTTTTTGTCGGTTTTTCAAATGGCTTTTTAAGCCAATAAATATATATAACAGGAGGGTAGTAATTATGATGAAAAAGTTTATAAACAAGCCGGATGATTTAACAAAAGAGCTATTGGAGGGGCTTGCTTTAGCTCATAAAGATATTATAGAGCTTGTAGATGGAAACCTTGTGGTAAATAAGAAATTGGCAACCGCAGATAGAGTAACAATTGTTACCCTCGGAGGCACAGGCCATGAACCAGCGTTGCAGGGTTTTGTAGGAGAAGGAATGGTTGATATTGCGGTATGTGGAGACATATTTGCGGCACCAGGACCAGAGAGTTGTTTTCGTGCATTACAGTTAGCAGATAAGGGAAAGGGTGTTCTCTTTGTAGTACTTAACCATGCAGGTGACATGCTGACTGCTAACCTTACCATGAAAGAAGCAAAAAAAGCTGGCATGAATGTTGTAAAGGTTGTTACTCAAGAGGATATTACTACTGCCCCTCGAAATGATGCTAATAATCGGAGAGGGTTTGTTGGTTGTGTTCCTCTTTATAAGATTGCAGGAGGCGCAGCGCTACAGCGTAAATCTTTAGATGAGGTGGCTACTATAGCTCAAAACTTTGCTGACAATATGGGAGCTATTTCTGTATCTCTTACTGGGGCAACTCACCCAGTTACAGGGGGAAGCTTAGCGGTACTTTCAGGGGATGAAATGGGTGTAGGTATGGGTCAACATGGTGAAGGTGGTGGGTATAAGATTCCCATGAAATCATCAAAAGAGACAGTTGAAATGCTCCTAGATGAGCTACTAAAAGACCTTACTATCACCTCTGGCGAAAAGTTAATATGCGTAGTAAATGGGTGTGGTGCAACAACCTTAATGGAGCTCCTTATCACCTATAGAGATGCGGTCTCCTACCTTGAGAGTAAAAATATTGAAGTTGTGGCAAATATGGTGGGTGAGTTACTTACGGTACAGGAAACTGGTGGGTATCAGCTGTTTATTGCACGGATGGATGATGCCTTATTATCTTACTGGAATGAACCAGCCTACACTCCGTACCATAAACATTAGGAAGGTGACGTATGGCGGATAAAGATGGATTAAAACAGTCAAAGGATTATGCTCTAGATACTCCCTTTGTATCAAGTGGTAATTTTTATGTAAAAGGTATGGATCATGCAGAGTGGGGAGTAAAAAATCGACTTTCAAAGATTTTTAACCCAGAATCAGGAAAAACTGTCATGTTAGCTTTCGATCATGGGTATATTATGGGTTCTACCCAAGGATTAGAGCGATTAGACCTTGTGGTTCCACCCCTAACAGAACATGTAGATGCTCTTATGGCAACCCGTGGAGCTTTTAGAACCTGCGTGTCTCCTCAGGTTGATAATGCTATTGTCTTGCGTTCAAGTGCTGGTGGTTCAGTGTTAGATGAAGATATGTCCTTTGAGCATAGAGGTGTTGATATAGATGATGCTATACGAATTAACGCAGATTGTATGGCAGTTCAGGTATTTATAGGTGGAGGTGGTCAGGTTCAGTCAATCAAAAACTTAACCGATACCATTGATGCAGGGAATAAGTACGGTATTCCAACTCTTGGAGTAGTTGCTGTTGGAAAAGAGATGGAAAGAACACAAAGGTACTTTCTTCTTGCAACAAGAATGCTTGCGGAGTTTGGGGCACATATTGTAAAGAGTTATTACTGTGATGGGTTTGAAAAAGTTGCTGCCGCATGCCCTGTGCCAATTGTAGTAGCAGGAGGTAAAAAGACTCCTGAAGCTGAAGCGCTAGATATGGCATATAAAGCAATATCATCGGGAGCTGCTGGAGTTGATATGGGGCGGAATATCTTTCAAGCGGAGAGTCCTGTTTCCATGGCTCAAGCTATAGCATCGGTTGTTCATAAGGGCTTTACACCAAAAGAGGCGTATGAACTGTACTGTGATTTAAAATCTTAGGAGAAAAATATGAATTTTAAAAAGTTTATTGTAATTCCCATTTGGATAGCCTTTCTCGCATTTTTAATGCAAGCAATTGATCAAGCTATACAGCCAGCTATTACCTCTGCACTGGCTGGAGGTATTGCGGGTAGTGCTTTTGTAGGCATGGGCTTTGGTTGGATAGCGTTTCAGGCGTGGGCGTGTTACTTTCTTGCAGGGTGTACTGTGAGAGGTGGAGCAAAGGCGTTTATCAGCTATGTGTTAGGATGTCTTGCATCATACCTTATTATGACGCTAGGTGGAGCTATGAGTGGTATTGGATTTTTTGCATTTCCCATAGCTGTATTTATAATTGTAATAGGAGTTATCTGTTTTGAAAGAGTAGAGTGGACCAACTTTATTCCCGGTCTTTTTATTGGAGCTGGTGCATATTTTGGATTTATGAGTTATATTCCTGGGGCAACCCACGGATCCGCATTTTTACTAATTTTAGGATACTGTTTGTTTGGATTATTATGGGGATACATTACGGTTACCGGTCGTGTTGCTTACGAGAAAAAAGTATCAGAATAAGGAGAAGTATTATGAAACATATATTTAATCATATTGGAGTTCCTACAAAGAAAGTTCAACCCAATGAAATGTACAACGATGATATGAAAGTGCATTTAACAGATTTTGAAGACCATCCATACAGGTTTGAATATCTTCGATTTGAGCCAGGCTCATGGCTTCCTGGAGAGATGCAGGTTCAGCCTCATATAGCTTTTGAAGTTGAGAGTATTGATAATATACTGAATGATTTTGATGAGGTTATTGTAGAGAAGATAGATGGTGGCGATATTTTTCTCTGTTTTGCAATAAAGGATGGTGTTATTTTTGAATTGATGGAGAAGAAATAGGAGAATAACTACACGTAAATAACCCCTATAAGTTGTAAACTTTTAGGGGTATATTGCTTTTGTTGCAGTTAGTAGGTAAAATATTAAACCAGATGCTATATAACTAAGGAGACGAGGAACTACATGGATTTAGAAGAGGATAAGATTAGAAAACTTGTACTTGTTTCCAAAATGTATTACGAAGATGAGATGACCCAACACGAGATTTCAGAAATCATGAAACTCTCACGACCTCTTATAAGTAAATATCTTGCCATGGCAAAAGAGATTGGTATTGTTGAGATAAAAATAAAGTCACCTTATGAGAGTGATACTTATATTTTGTCAATATTAAAAGAGCGTTATAACCTCAAG
>CAYWUD010000250.1:0-4034 GCA_964461355.1 uncultured Pseudomonadales bacterium
CAGCAGGAGCTGCACCACACGCAGATCCGCACCGTGGTTGAGCAGGTGGGTGGCAAAGGCATGGCGCAGGGTATGGGGAGACAGCGGCGTGGTAATCTCGGCTTCACGTGCATAGCGCTTGATCCGATACCAGAACGCCTGGCGTGTCATCGCCTTGCCGCCGCGGCCCGGAAACAGCTGGTCACTGCTGTAGCCATGCAGCAGCTCGGTCCGTGCTCGGCGCAGATAGCGCTCGATCCAGCTCAGCGCCTCTTCCCCCATCGGCACCAGCCGTTCCTTGTCGCCCTTGCCGATCACCCGCACCACGCCCTGAATGCGGCTGACCTGATCGAGTTCGAGTCCCACCAGCTCCGAAACGCGAAGACCTGTGGCATACAGCAGCTCGAGCATGCAGCGATCGCGCACACCAATGGCCTGGGTCAGGTCGGGAGCCGCCAGCAGCACCTCGACCTCGGCTTCACTGAGGCTGGTCGGCAGGCGCATACCGACCTTGGGCTGGCGCATCTCTTCGAGCGGATCATCGACACGCTGCCCGGTACGCCGAAGCCAGCGATAAAAGCCGCGCAGCGCCGATAACAGTCGTGCATTCGAGCGCCCGCTGTACTCGGACTGCTGGCGCTGGTGCAAAAACGCGGCAACCTCGGCACGTCCGGCCGTTTCTGGCGTATGGCCCTCCCCGCGCAGCCAGTCAAACCACAGCGACAGATCACGCCGATAGGCCGCAAGGGTATGCTCGCTCAGGCCGCGCTCGAGCCAGAGCGCGTCCAGATAGCGCTGGATCAGCGCATGTTCACTGATTTTGTCTGCAGACACTGTTCTCAAGACCCCATTTGCACCATTTTTTTGCGAAATCTGCCGTATTTAAAAAGCCATCGATTGACGGCAGCAACGTATTTGGCAAAGCTTAGAACCACGCTGCTGCCGGCCATGCCCTGCCAGCACCCTAGGGATAAAACTTAACAAAAGGTATCTTTTGATGAAAAAGCTTATGCTTGCCGCAACCCTGATTGCCTCCTCTTCCGCGTATGCCGCTGCTCCGGGCGGCCCGAACTGCGGCTGGGGCAACCTGCTGTTTGAAGGCCAGTCAGGCACTCCGACCCACGTTCTGGCAGCGACCACCAACGGTACCTCCGGTAACGCCACCTTCGGCATGACCTCCGGCACCAACGGCTGCTCCACCTCGGCTCCGCTGACCTACCGCGGCAAAAAGATGATCGATGTTTCCTTCATCATGGACGAGTTCAGTGAAGACGCCGCGCGCGGCCAGGGCGAAGCGCTGAATGCCGTAGCCGTGATGATGGAAATCGCTCCGGAAGATCGCGATGCGTTTGCCGATCTGGCCCACAGCAACTTCGACAAGCTGTTCCCCTCCAGCGACGTGACCTCCGAGCAGGTCGTCATCGGTCTGTACGACCTGATGGCTGACGACGCTCAGCTGAGCAAGTACCTCGGCTAAATTCTTCTTCGGGCGCGCAACCGCGCGCCCTCGCTGTACTCCCGGATCCTCGATGTTGACACCCCTGTACCGGGCCGGTCTGCTGCTGACCGCCTGCCTGCTGAGCCATGCCAGCCTTGCCCAGCCTCTCGAGGCCCTGGCCCACCAGCCGATCTGGCTCAAACTCGGCCACTACTATCAGAGCACACTGAGCGCCTCGGGTTACCGGAGCTACGTGGATGACCCGGCCTTTTTTCTGAGCCCCGAGGGTGCGCAGAATCCCGCAGCCGAGCTGGCCGCCACCCTTGAGCTGTTCCAGACAGCAAACGCCGAGCACAACAGCACCGCCTGCCGCTATCCGGCACGCTATCGCTGGCTGCAGGAGCAGGGCATGGCGCTGGCCACATTCGCGTGTCCCGAGTTCGAGGACTGGCAGAACGAACTCAATGCCGAACGCATTGTGCTGGCTTTTCCGGCCGCCTACATGAACAGCCCTTCATCCCTGTTCGGCCACACCTTCCTGCGGTTTGATCCGGCCGATATGCGCCGCGACTCACTCTGGCTCTCCTGGGCGGTCAACTTCGGTGCCACCGTCGATGCCTCCGATGGTTCCGTACTCTATGCCTGGAACGGCATTGTCGGCGGCTACCCCGGCCACTTTGCCATGCACAAGTACTACCGCAAGCTGCAGGAGTACAACCGTCTGGAAAACCGCGATATCTGGGAATACGAGCTCAACCTGTCTCCGGCTCAGGTCGCATTTATCAGCGCCCATATCTGGGAACTGCAGGGCATACGTTTTGATTACTACTTCTTCGATGAAAACTGCAGCTTCCGCCTGCTGGAACTGCTCGAACTCGCCGAGCCCGATCTGAACCTGACCGAGGGCTTCGATCTTGCAGCCATCCCCGTCGACACCGTGCGCGCGGTACTGGATCAGGGACTCGTAGCCAACCGCCATTACCGCCCTGCCAATGCCAATCGCCTGAAAGGCTGGCTGGCGCTTTTGACCGATGAGCAGCAGCAACTGGCCCATGAGCTCGCCCGCACACCCGAGCCTCTGCAAAGCACCGCCTTCAAGGCACTGGATGCCGATACCCAGGCCCGCATTCTGCAAGCGGCGTACAAGTACCAGCGCTATCTGCTCAACACCAGCACCCGCACCCGCGAACATGCCGACCACAGCCTCTGGCTGCTGCAGCAGTTGAACCGACGCCCGCAACAGGCGCCGCTCCAGCTGGCGCCGCCGGTGGCACCGGAGCTTGGCCATGCGACCGCCTCCGTTGATGTGGGCGCAGGCTATCAGGAACGTCTGGGCGGGTTCGCCGAATTCAGCGGGCGCCTGACCTATCACGACCTGCTCGATAACCGCGCCGGCTTCCCCCAGGGCGCCGAAATCAGCATGGGCGAGATCCGTCTGCGCGCCTATGAACAGAACTACTGGCGCCTCGAACAGCTGGATCTGATCAACATCCGCTCCCTGTCACCGCGTGACCGCTTCTTCGACCCGCTCTCCTGGCAGATCACCACCGGTCTTGAGCGCCAGCCCAGCGCCGATGACAACGAAGCTCTGGTTGCCCATATCAACGGCGGCAGCGGCGGCACCTGGAATCTGGGCGATACCACCCAGGCCTTTGCCCTGGCCACGACGCGCCTTGAACACAATCCGGGCTTTGCCGACAACCTGCAGCTCGCAGCCGGCGTTGATCTGGGTCTGATGGGTCAGCCGGCCCCGGGCAACTGGAAACTTGAATACCGTCTGGAGCAGTTTCTCAACGGTCAGCTGCGCCAGACTTTCGATCTCGCGCACCAGTTCGAACTGACGCGGCAACAGGGGCTTCGCCTCGGCGTTCAGTACCGCGACCATGCCGGACGCAGCGATCACGCACTGCAGGCGGCCTGGCGATGGTATTTCTGAAAAACACGCTCACTGTCGTGGCTCTGATACTGCTGGCTGGCTGTCAGAACCTGACCGAACTCTATTTCTATCCCGACAGCGCGTACCGTCTGACTCCCGATCAATTGGGGCTTGAGTACCGCGCTCTTGAATTCACGGCGACAGATGACACCGCCCTCAGTGCTTGGTGGATCCCGGCGCAGCCGCAATCCGCCCCGCTCAGCGCACGCGGCAGCCTGCTCTACCTGCACGGCAATGCTGAAAATATCAGCACCCATATCCACAACGTCGCCTGGCTGGCGCGCGCGGGCTACAACCTGCTGCTGCTCGACTATCGCGGCTTTGGCCGCTCGGGCGATACGGCCGCACTGCCGGGCGTGCTGCTCGATATCGACGCAGCGGCCGGCCAGCTCGAGGCGCTCGGCACACCGCCCTACTTCCTGCTCGGCCAGAGCATCGGCGCAAGTCTCGCCGCCTACTGGTTGCCACAGGCACAGACCGGCCCCGCGTTGTGTGCCCTGATTCTGGATGCCCCCTTTGCCCGCTACCGAAGCATCGCCCGCCACGCCCTGAGCCAGAGCTGGCTGGGCTGGCCGCTGCAGCCTGCGACCCTTTTGGTTCCCGGACGCTGGGACCCCGTCGACAGCATCAGCGCCCTGCAGGTCCCCCTGCTGCTTTTTCACAGCCCGGATGATCGGATCA
>CAYWUD010000251.1:0-4004 GCA_964461355.1 uncultured Pseudomonadales bacterium
TTGCCGGTGCCGCCAAAGACTTCCTTGCCGATCACCACGCCGAAACTGATCCCCAGCGCTACCTGCCACAGAGGAATGCTCGGCGGCAGAATCAGTGCAAACAGGATCGAGGTCACGAAGAAGCCTTCGTTTACCTCATGCCCGCGCACGGCGGCGAACAGCACTTCCCAGAAGCCGCCCACCACAAAGGTGACGAAATACACCGGCAGGAAGTACACCGCGCCATAGACAAAGTTGTCCCAGAGGCTGGCCGGATCATGGCCGATAAAGAACCAGCTGTGCCAATCGCTCGGCACCGAGGCTCCGGCGGCAATCGCCGTATTGGCCTGAAGCCCGAGGTTCCACATACCAAAGAACATGGCCGGGAACACACAGAACCAGACAGTGATCATCATCCGTTTAAGGTCCATGCCGTCACGCACATGGGCGCTGGCATGGGTGATCTTGCCCGGGGTGTAGAAAATGGTATCGGCCGCTTCATAGAGGGCATAGAACTTCTCGAACCTGCCCCCCTTATGGAAATGCGGCTCGAGTGTGTCGAGAAACTTTCGTAAAGCCACGCGTTATCCCTCCTGCTCGATCCGGGTAAGGTTTTCCCTCAGGATCGGGCCGTACTCGTACTTGCCCGCACAGGCAAAGGTGCACAGGGCCAGATCCTCTTCATCGAGTTCCAGCGCACCCAGCTTCTGTGCCTGTTCGGTATCGCCGACCACCAGTGCCCGCAGCAGCTGAACCGGCAGAATATCGAGCGGCATCACCCGTTCGTAGTTGCCGACAGCGACCATCGCACGCGCACTGCCATTGGTGGTACAGCTGAAGTTGAACAACTTGCTCGGGTTGAGTTTGGAGAGATAGATATTCATCAGCGAGAAGCGGTTGCTCCCCGGACTCAGCCAGCCGAGAAACTCGCGCTCGCGCCCCTCAAGCAGGACCGAAACCTGGTTGTGGTAACGCCCGAGATAGGCAGCAGCCCCCTTGGCCTTGTGCCCGGAGAATACCGACCCGGAAATCAGACGGTTGTCGCCGTCGGCCAGTTCGCCGTCGGTCAGATCGGTCAGACTGGCGCCCAGACGGGTGCGCAGCAGACGCGGCTGGTTAACCTGCGGCCCACCCAGCGCAACGACGCGCTCGGTGCTCAGCGTACCGTTTGTAAACAGCTTGCCGATGGCGATCACATCCTGATAGCCGATGCTCCACACGCTCTTGTGGGCGCTGACCGGGTCGAGGAAGTGAATATGGGTACCGACCAGTCCGGCCGGATGCGGCCCGGCGAACTCGGCCACGGTGGCATCCGCCGCAGGCAGATCCTGATCAGGCGCCTGACACAGATAGACCTTGCCCGCCGTCAGCTTGCCCAGAAGCGCCAGCCCCTTTGCAAAGGCTTCGGGTTCGCCCTGGATGACAACCGCCGGATCCCCCGCCAGCGGATGGGTATCGATTGCGGTGACGAAAATCGCTGCCGCCTCGGCCTCCGGCGCCGGAACCTTGCTGTAGGGTCGGGTACGCAGCGCAGTCCAGAGCCCGGACAGCAGCAACTGCTCGCGAATGGCCGCCGGCGTCAGCTCTGCGAGCTGCTCGGAGGTATAGGCGTTGAAGGATTCTGCGTCATCCCCGTCAATTTCGATCACCACCGAGAGCAGAGTGCGTCGCTCGCCCCGATTGATCGCCTTGACCACCCCTGCCGCCGGCGCCGTATAACGGACACCCGGCGTTTTTTTGTCGGAAAATAGTAGCTGGCCCAGCATGACCCGATCTCCTTCCCGAACCGCCATTGTCGGCTTCATGCCAACATAGTCACTCCCCAGGACAGCGACGGTGCGCACAGGGCGTCCCTCGCTGATCTGTTGCTGGGGCGCTCCGGCAATCGGAAGATCCAGGCCACGTTTGATTCTAATCATACGTCTCGCCTAATCACCTGTTTTGTAGAACAAAGATGAAGGACTTATGTCCCACTGTATGGGTACCATCGGACGTGGTTTCCCCCCTTTCCCGATACGGCTGAAATCGTAGGGTCCGTTCGGTGTCGACCTTTACCATCGCTTGAACAATTTTGTTGTTACTTAAACAAGCCAATGACGGACAAAAGTCTTGAAATAAACGTTCTCGATTATAAAGAGCACAGAGCCATTAATCCACTTTGTTTCCGTGCCTTTGCGGCCAATAACCAGTTGTTTTTCGTATAAAAAAATAGCTCCCGAGCCTAAGCGCGGGAGCTATTGTAGGGGTGCAATTCAAGCGTGTTTGATGCGCTTAGATTTTCGGCACCACCGGGTGCATGGCACCGGCCATGTACTGCAGGATTCGGTTTACCTGACAGCTGTAACCGAATTCGTTGTCATACCAGACGTACAGTACGCAGCGGTTACCTTCGGCGATAGTCGCCAGACCATCGACAATACCGGCGTAGCGGGAACCGACGAAGTCAGAAGAGACCGCTTCGGGGTTCTTCACGTAGGCCACCTGCTTCTGCAGATCGGAGGTCAGGGAAACTTCACGCAGGTGCGCGTTCAGCTCGTCAACGCTGGTTTCCTTGGACAGGTTCAGGTTCAGAATCGCCATAGAGACGTTCGGAGTCGGCACACGGATCGCGTTACCGGTCAGCTTGCCAGCCAGCTCCGGCAGTGCTTTGGCAACGGCCTTGGCAGCACCGGTAGAGGTAATCACCATGTTCAGGGTCGCAGCACGACCGCGGCGGTCACCCTTGTGGTAGTTGTCGATCAGGTTCTGGTCGTTGGTGAACGCGTGTACGGTTTCAACGTGACCGGATTCGATACCGAACCGATCGTTAACCACCTTCAGTACCGGCGCAATGGCGTTGGTGGTGCAGGAAGCCGCCGACAGAATAGTGTCGGATGCTTCGATCATCTCGTGGTTGACGCCGTATACGACGTTCTTGATATCACCCTTGGCCGGAGCGGTCAGAATCGCGCGCGCAGCGCCCGGGCACTTGAGGTGCAGACCCAGACCATCGGCGTCACGCCAGATACCGGTGTTGTCAACGATAATGGCGTTGTTGATACCGTATGCGGTGTAGTCGATGGAGTCCGGGCTGTCGGAGTAGATCACCTGGATGGCAACGCCGTTGGCAATGATCTGGTTCTTTTCGTTGTCAACGCTGACCACGCCGCGGAACGGACCGTGTACGGAGTCACGCTGCAGCAGACTGGCACGCTTTTCCAGATCGTTGGCGGCCTTGCCCTTGCGCACCACGATGGCACGCAGATTCAGACCCTGGCCACCACCGGCACGCTCGACCAGCAGACGTGCCATCAGACGACCGATACGACCGAAACCGTACAGAACCACGTCCTGACCGGCTACTTCGGCCTGACCCTTCTTGCCAGCCAGATCGGCAACCTGGGACTTGATGAACGCTTCCAGGTCGCTGCCGGCAGCCTGCTGGTAGGCGGTCGCCAGTTTGCCCAGATCGATACGAGAGGCACCCAGGTCCAGCTTGATCAGGATCTGCAGAATCTGGTAGGTGTCCTCAACGGACAGTTCGTTCTGTTCCTGCTGACGCACGGCACGGTGTGCATCGATGATATCGATTACAGAACGGTTGATGATCGGGCGACCGTAAACAGAGGTAACCACGCTGTTTTCGCGGTACAGGCGACCGATCAGCGGGATCATCGCTTCGGCGGTGGCTTCAAGCACTTTCCACTCGTTGAAGACGTCAGTCATGTCGGGGACTCTCGCAGTCTTGAGATTTGAACGGGGGCTTTATAAAGAGGCAGCGCAGTACGCCGCGCGGCGCCATTATCCCGACAGCCTTGTGTCATTGCAAGGCTGCCCGGCATCGCCTCTTCTGAGCAGTGCAGCCAAGCTGCTAGAATAGCCGTCGTTTTTCGATAGAACGGGCAGAGAGCGCGATTTTGACCGACTTGTTGCACATCGATATTCCACACCGGGCGGGTGACCGACAGATCTGGGGACAGCTCAGCGGCGCGGCCGAAAGCCTGGCGATCAGCCAGGCCGTACAGGCACACCGTGGCATCAGTCTG
>CAYWUD010000252.1:0-3999 GCA_964461355.1 uncultured Pseudomonadales bacterium
TTCAAAGGCGCAGAACGTGCAGCGGCAACGCGCGGCGCAGTATCAGGCACCGCAACGATGGCGGGCTCAGGCACACAGGCTGGCATCCGATCCGCCAGGACCGGAATATTGAGCGATTCGGCAACCCCATCAAGGTCGGCAGCCGCCAGGCTCGGCTCCTGACGCACGGATGCAGTGCGTGAATGCACGATCTGCCGCTCACGCGGCCGGGGCACGATCACTCCTGCCCGTCGGCCCTCGCGCCACGCCAGCAGACGAGCCCGGCCCTGCCCCAGCAGGCGCTTGCAGCGTTCGGCAACCAGGGCGCAGAGCAGCAGGGTGTACTTGCCCAGCCAGTCCATCAGGGCAAACCAGGACAGATTGGTAAAGAGCGTGATTCCGATCAGGAACACCGCCAGCAGCAGCAGGGTGCCGCCCTGATAGTTGAAGGCGGGCAAGGCGTAGTCGGCCACCAGCTGCCCGAGAATCCCCCCCGCCGCCTCGGGCAGCTGCGCGGCCTGAAAATGGATGCTGGCCAGCCCAGCTCCGGCCGGCAACGACAGCAGCACGCCGCTACTGCGCATCAGAAACAGGCCCCAGTGCCACTCGGGCTCTGCGTTGCGTTCCCGAAAGACCTGCACCGCGCGCAGCGCAAAAAAGATCGGCACCAGAAAGGCGAAGATACCGAACAGAGAAAACAGCAGATCGGAAAACCAGGCGCCATAGCGACCGGCCTGGTTGTGGATTTGGGCATGGATACCGGTCTGCGACCAGCCGGCATCCTTGGGGTCGAAGCTGACCAGCCCCAGCAGCAGATAGAGGGCCACAGCGGCCAGGACAATCATCAACCCTTCGCGCAAACGAACGGCCAACTGCTCTTTGAACTTGTGTGCGTGCATCCAGGCTCCATTGCCGATTTTTGCCACCGCGCAGACGCGTTCTGGTTCCGTTGTCGCCTGCCAAATCAAACGGTTATTATCACCCCTGAGGCTCCGGACGCAAACCGGGCCTGCCGACCTGCGCACAGGAGCCCGCCTTGATTCCCTGGATCGACCCTGAAAACCCGCTTTTTCCACCGGTATCAACCGCGCTGCGCGAACCCGATGGTCTGCTCTGTGCGGGGGGCAATCTCGACAGTTCCACTCTGCAGCGCGCCTATCGCGCCGGCATTTTCCCCTGGTACGGCGAAGACGAACCGATCCTCTGGTGGGCACCCGATCCGCGCATGGTGCTGTTTCCGCAGGAACTGCATGTTGCACGGCGGCTGAAAAAGACGCTACGTACCGGTGCGCTGACCGCCACGGCCGATCGCGCCTTTGCCGAGGTGATGCGCCAGTGCGCGGCGCCGCGCAGTCGCAGCCCCGGCACCTGGATCAACGCCGACATGTTTGACGCATACTGCACCCTGCATCAAGAGGGCGTCGCCCATTCAATCGAAATCTGGCAACAGGAAGAGCTGGTCGGCGGACTGTACGGGCTGCTGATCGGACGGGTGTTCTTTGGCGAGTCGATGTTCAGCCGCATCAATGATGCCTCCAAGGCGGCGTTACTGGCCCTGACACACTGGCTGGCTCCGCTCGATTGTCCGCTGATCGACTGTCAGGTCTATAACCCGCACCTCGAGCGCCTGGGCGCCCGCCTGATCCCGCGGCAGCGGTTCTGTGACTACCTCAACCACTATACTCAAGCGGAACCGGGAAGGCCGACGCCCCCGTCCGATTTCAGCCTCGCGCTGGCATCACTTTTTGCTACGGAATCCGTATGAGCCAACATCAGCCCCTGCGCTTTTTCGTCACCGAGACTCACCGCTGCAGCTATCTGCCGGAACAGGAGGCCGTCACCCTGTTTTTGGATCCGGCCGTCGAGGTCGATCTAGCGCTCTACAGCCAGCTTTCCGTAGTCGGCTTTCGCCGCAGCGGGCAACATTTCTATCGCCCGCAATGTCCTGCCTGCGCCGCCTGTATCCCGGTACGTATTCCGATACAGTCGTTTGCAGCCTCACGCAACCTGCGTCGCATCCGTGCGCGCAATCGGGATCTCGAGGTTCGTCTGTGCGCGCCGGAACGCACCCCGGAGATCTACAGTCTCTACCAACGCTATGTCGATCACCGCCATGGCGACGGCGATATGTACCCGGCCAGCGAGGAACAGTTCGACAGTTTTCTTGGCCATGCCCACCCCTACAGCTGCTTTGCCTGTTTCTATCTGGACTCTCGACTGGTCATGGTGGCGGTTGTAGATCTGCTCGCCGACGGACTCTCGGCCATCTATACCTTTTTTGATCCGGACCTTGAGCAACGCAGCCTGGGCACACTGGCCATTCTCTGGGAAATCGAGGAAGCCGGCCGGCGCAATCTGCCCTATCTGTACCTTGGCTACTGGGTCAGGAACTGCCGCAAAATGCGCTACAAGACTCGTTTCCAACCGCTGCAGGCGTTTATCAACGGCCACTGGCAGCCTCTTGCGGAAAACTGACAGCAGGTTATGCTATCGCGCACCCACAGGACCGGGGGTTACTTTCCGGTTTCTTTTCGGGCAGAATACACGCCAAATTTTTCCGCTGGGTTATTTTTCAGCAATCGAACAGGATTCGAGGTAACTGCCGGATGGCAAAAGAAGACTCTATTGAAATGGAAGGCGTGGTGGTTGACACCCTTCCGAACACCATGTTCCGTGTCGAGCTCGAGAACGGCCACGTTGTCACCGCTCACATCTCTGGCAAGATGCGCAAGCACTACATTCGTATCCTGACCGGTGACAAGGTTCGTGTGGAGCTGACTCCCTACGATCTGACCAAGGGACGTATTACCTACCGTTCCCGTTGATCGCCCGGTACTGAAAAAGGCAGCCTGTTGGCTGCCTTTTTGTTTTGCCCTTACCAACGACTCAGGCCGGCTCGGTCACTAGCACCAGCGCATCATCCTTGACGCGGATCTTGGCCAACCCGCCCTGCTCGGACAGTTCGCCAAACAGAATGCTTTCGGCCAGCGGTTTTTTCACGTATTCCTGAATAACCCGCGCCATCGGTCGAGCCCCCATCTGCTTGTCATAACCCCGCTTGGCCAGCCAGGCACAGGCGTCATCATCGGCATCGAGCTGAACCTTTTTCTCTTCCAGCTGGGCCTGCAACTCGGTCAGGAACTTGTCGACCACATGCTTGATGTGCGCTTCGCTGAGCTGCGCAAACTGCACGATCGCATCCAGACGGTTACGAAACTCCGGCGTGAAGGTCTTGCGCAGCACTTCCATGCCATCGGTACTGTTGTCCTGCTCGGTAAAACCGATCGAGGTCCGCGACAGGTTTTCCGCGCCGGCGTTGGTGGTCATCACCAGAATCACGTTACGAAAATCAGCCTTGCGTCCGTTGTTGTCGGTCAGCGTGCCGTGATCCATCACCTGCAGCAGCAGGTTGAAGACATCAGGATGCGCCTTCTCGATCTCGTCGAGCAGCAGGACGCAATGGGGTGACTTGTTGATCGCTTCGGTCAGCAGCCCGCCCTGATCGTAACCGACATAGCCGGGAGGGGCGCCGATCAGACGCGAAACGGTATGGCTTTCCATGTACTCGGACATGTCAAAGCGCACCAGCTCGATGCCCATGATCTTCGCCAGCTGCCGGCTGACCTCGGTCTTGCCCACACCGGTCGGACCGGCAAACAGGAACGAGCCGATGGGCTTTTCCGGCGCCTTGAGTCCGGCACGGGAGAGCTTGATCGCGGTGCTCAGATTCTCGATCGCCTCGTCCTGACCGAATACCACCAGTTTGAGATTACGATCCAGATCGGCCATCACCTGCTTGTCGGAAGAGGACACCGATTTCGGCGGAATCCGCGCGATCTTGGCCACGATGGCCTCAACATCCTGCACGCCGATCTGTTTCTTGCGTTTGCCTTCCGGCTGCAGCTGCTGAAAGGCACCGGCTTCATCGATGACATCAATCGCCTTGTCCGGCATATGGCGATCGTTGATGTAGCGATCGGCCAGCTCTGCGGCCGCCCGAAGTGCGGAGTCGAGATACTT
>CAYWUD010000253.1:0-3986 GCA_964461355.1 uncultured Pseudomonadales bacterium
ATTGGGGTCATCGCCCTCAAGGCGCTCGAACAGGCTGATACCGAGCCCCTCACACATGAAGCTGCCAGCACATTGGTAGGGTTGCTCACGCAGCAGATAGCGTTCGAGTTCTGCCGTATCGAGCGTGCGAAAATGAACCTTGAACGGGATCGCCTCGAGCTGATACTGACCGGTAGCACTGTTGTAGAGACAGAGTCCGGTCACAAAGCGAACGCTGCGCCCCTGGCAGGCACACAGCTGTGCCAGGGCGCGCTCATGGGTGCCGGGTTTGCCCAGAATCTGTTCATCCAGTACGGCGACCTGATCGGATCCGATAATCAGCGCCGGCGCCTCTCTGCGCGCGGCTACGGCGCGGGCTTTCTCCAGTGCCAGGCGCTGTACCAGGGCGCTGGCCGATTCACCGGGTCTGACTGTTTCATCGATTTCCGGGCTGCAGGTCTCGAACGGAAGCTGTAACTGTTCCAGTTGTGCCTTGCGGTAGCGCGAGCTTGAGGCCAGAACCAGAGGAAGCGTCATGAAAATCCTTAGTGCGCGGGGGCGTACGGTCCGAAATACCTGTGCCGAGTCTAACCTGAGTGGGCGGCCCGCCCAAGCGGCAAGCGCGCAGGCAAGCTTTGCTTGTGGCCACTATGGGGGCAGGTACAATAGCGGCTGATTGTAATGGAGCCCCTATGTTTGATGTCAGTCAGTGGCGCGAAGCGCGCTACGAAAATGCCGAGCGCAAGACGTTCGTCGTTTATCGTCTGGCCCAGGACCTGTTTGGTGAATGGCTGGTGGAAACTATCTCGGGAACGCTGAAAAATCCCGAGCCGCACTCGGCCACCGAAACCTACGCCGATTATCGTGCCGCCCGTGAGCGGTTCGAGCAGCTGAGCGAATACCGCCGTCTGTTCGATGGCTATCACCTGATCGAAACCCGCGGTCAGCCCGAGGCCGCTGACGAAGTACCGTTGCAGGGTCGCCTGTTCGATTAATTGCTGCATCCGAGCGAGAATTCATGTCTGTCCTCAGTCATCTAGAGCCCCAGCCGATCTGGCGTCATTTCGCTAAGATCTGTGCCATTCCCCACCCGTCCCACCATGAAGAGGCATTGCGCGCTCATATTCATGACTGGGCTGTTTCCCGCGGCATCGAGGCCGTGATTGATCCGGTCGGCAATCTGCTGTTACGCAAGGCGGCCTCGCCGGGTCACGCGCAGGCTCCAGTGACCCTGCTGCAGGCGCATCTTGATATGGTGCCGCAGAAAAATACGGCGACCGCCCATGACTTTTTACGTGATCCGATCATGCCGCGTGTTGTCGACGGCTGGGTCAAGGCTACCGATACCACGCTGGGGGCCGATAACGGCATCGGTGTGGCCGCTGCGCTGGCGGTGCTGGAAGATGCGTCGCTGGTACATGGCCCCCTGGAGGTGCTCCTGACCATCAATGAGGAGCGCGGTATGGAAGGGGCGCTGGGGCTCGCGCCGGATCTACTCAAGGCAGAGCTGATGCTCAACCTCGATACCGAAGAGTGGGGCGAATTCTACCTCGGCTGCGCCGGCGGCATGGATATCAATATTGCAGCCGATTACCCGCCAGAATCTCTGCCCGAAGGCTGGGTGGTGCGCCAGATTGTCATGACCGGGCTGCGCGGCGGGCATTCAGGCTGTGATATTCATCGCGGTCGGGGTTCGGCCAACAAGCTGATGGTGCGCCTGCTGCAGCGGCTGCTGCGCACGGTCGAGGTGCGCCTGGGCCGCTTTGACGGCGGCACGCTGCGCAATGCCATTGCGCGCGAGGCCGTAGCCACGCTGGCAATGCCGCCCGAGCAGAGCGCGCACGTCGAGGCGCTGCTTGATCAGGCTCGTGAGGATTTTGCCCGCGAGCTTCAGGGCGTGGACGACGGACTTGAGATTCGCCTGCAGCCGGCGCAGCTGGAGAGCCTCCTGCCCGAAGCGGTGCAGCAGCAATGGCTGGCAGCCCTGGATAGCTGCGCCCATGGCGTGCTGCGCATGAGCCAGCAGGTTCCGGGGGTGGTGGAAACATCCAACAACCTGGCCACGATCGCGATTGCTGATGGTCATATTGCTGTTGAAATGATGCCACGCTCGCTGATCGACAGCGCCGGGCGTGATCATGGCGAAAGTCTCTGTGGCCTGTTCCGTCTGATCGGTGCCCGCGCCGAAATTGCCGCGCCCTATCCTGGCTGGCGGCCGGAGCCAGAATCGGCACTGCTCGCACTCAGCCAGCGGGTCTATCGGCGGGAGTTTGGCTGTGAGCCTGAGCTCAAGGTGATTCATGCCGGGCTCGAATGCGGCATTCTGGGTAGCCATTATCCGAAGATGCAGATGCTGTCGCTGGGGCCGACCATTATCGGTGCGCACTCGCCGGATGAAGCGGTCGAGATCGCCAGTATCGCGCCGTTCTGGCAACTGCTGCGGGCATTGCTGCAGGAAATTGCACTGCAGCCGGCAGTGTAAAGACGGGTGTCTTTTCAAGAGGGGGCGGATGATGCATTTAAGTGTTTTTGATCTGTTCAAGATCGGTATCGGGCCTTCGAGTTCGCATACCGTCGGTCCGATGTGGGCCGCTTTTCGCTACCGGCAGCACCTGCAGGGGCTTGAGACCTGTGAGCGGGTCGATGCGATCCGGGTGCACCTGTTCGGTTCGCTGGCGCTGACGGGGGTCGGCCACGCAACCGACAAGGCGCTGGTACTCGGCTGTGCCGGGGAGCAGCCCGATCAGGTCGATCCCGATCAGGCCGATCGACTGGTGGCCGAGATCGAGCTGCATCGCCAGGTACTGCTCGACGGGCGCCTGCTGCATTTCGATCCGCGCCAGGCGATCGTGTTCCATCCGGACGAAGAGCTCCCTGAGCATCCCAACGGACTGCGTTTCGAGGCGCTTGATGCTGCCGGCAATCTGCTGGATGAGCAGGAATACTTTTCCGTTGGTGGCGGTTTTGTGCTGGCCAAGGAGGAATTCGGTCAGGAGGGGAGCGAAGACGGCATTGTCGAGCCCTATCCCTTCGATTCAGCCTCCGAGCTCTTGGCGCTGTGCGACCAGCACCAGCTCAGTATCGATCAGCTGGTGCTGGCCAACGAAGAGCAGTACAGCGGTACCGTCGATCAGATTCATGCGCGCCTCGATCGTATCTGGGCGGTGATGGAAGCCTGTATCGATCGTGGCTGTCGTGAGGAAGGCATTCTGCCCGGTGGGCTGAATGTTGAACGGCGTGCGGCGAAGATTCGGCGTGAGCTTCTGGCTCATCCCGAAGCCGGCCTCAAGGACCCTCTGACCATCATGGACTGGGTCAGCCTGTACGCTCTGGCGGTGAACGAGGAAAATGCCGCCGGCGGCCGGGTGGTTACTGCACCGACCAATGGTGCCGCCGGGGTGATACCGGCCGTGCTTGCCTACTACATGCGCTGCATGTCGGCGTCCAGTCGCGCCGGAATGTACCGCTTTCTGATCACTGCAGCGGCGATCGGCATGCTGTACAAGAAAAATGCCTCCATCTCGGCAGCGGAAGTCGGCTGTCAGGGCGAAATCGGGGTGGCCTGCTCGATGGCGGCCGCGGGTCTTGCGGCGGTAATGGGCGGTACGCCGGGGCAGATCGAAAATGCGGCCGAAATCGGTATGGAACACAACCTCGGCATGACCTGCGATCCGATCGGCGGTCTGGTTCAGGTGCCCTGTATCGAGCGCAATACGATGGGAGCGATCAAGGCGATCAATGCCGCGCGGCTGGCGATGCGCGGTGATGGCAAGCATCGGGTTTCACTCGATTCGGTAATAGAAACCATGCACCAGACCGGCAAGGACATGCAGTCGAAGTACAAGGAAACCGCCCTCGGCGGCCTGGCGGTCAATGTGGTGCTTTGCTAGGAAAAACAGTGAGATAGCTCAATAATTTCATCAGAGTTATGCGCACCAAAACCCAAAAAGCCCCGCCGAGAGCGGGGCTTTTTATTATCTGCCTGCCATGTTTTGTACACGGAAGTC
>CAYWUD010000254.1:0-3974 GCA_964461355.1 uncultured Pseudomonadales bacterium
ACATTTAAGTTTAAGAATTGCTTTCCCAAACTCTTCAGGAGATATTTTATCTTCCGCAGGTGCTTGCCGATGACCCGGATTACTATGTCTGCTCCCTGTCGCACCGGGTGATCGTCTACAAAGGTTTGATGATGCCGGTGGACCTGCCGCAGTTCTTCCCGGATCTGGGTGACCCGCGCTTTGAAACGGCGATCTGTGTATTCCACCAGCGTTTTTCCACCAATACCATGCCGCGCTGGCCTCTGGCGCAGCCCTTCCGCATGCTGGCGCACAATGGCGAAATCAATACCATCACCGCCAACCGCAACTGGTCCGAAGCCCGTGCCGGCAAGCTGCAGACGCCGCTGCTGCCCAAACTCGATCAGATTCGCCCGCTGGTCAATCGACAGGGGTCGGATTCTTCCAGCATGGACAACATGCTCGAGTTGCTGGCGATCGGCGGTATGGATATCTACCGTGCCCTGCGCATGATGGTGCCGCCGGCCTGGCAGAACGTCGATACCATGGATCCGGATCTTAAGGCGTTCTATGCCTACAACTCCAAGCATATGGAGCCCTGGGATGGTCCGGCCGGTCTGGTGGTCACCGATGGCCGTCATGCCGTCTGTATGCTCGATCGCAATGGCCTGCGTCCCTCGCGCTGGGTGATGACCAAGAATGGCTATATCACCGTGGCCTCGGAGGTCGGTGTCTATAACTATGCGCCCGAGGATGTGGTGGCCAAGGGGCGTGTGGGGCCGGGCGAGATGCTGGCGATTGACACTGAAACGGGCGAGGTGCTCGAAGCTCATGATATCGACGAGAAGCTCAAGACCCGCCACCCCTACAAGAAATGGATGAAGGAGCAGAGCTTCCGGATTCGCGGGCGCCTGGTCGATGAGGTCGAGGAACAGCTTGAGCACCTCTCTCCGGAAGAGCTCAAGGTGCACCAGAAGATGTTTCAGGTCACGCTGGAAGAGCGCGATCAGCAGCTTTGTCCACTGGCCGAATCAGCCCATGAGGCGGTGGGCTCGATGGGCGATGATGCGCCGATGGCCGTGCTGTCCAGTCGCGTGCGCCAGGTCAGTGATTACTTCCGCCAGCAGTTTGCACAGGTCACCAACCCGCCGATCGATCCGCTGCGTGAAGCGATCGTGATGAGTCTTGAAACCAGCATCGGTGCCGAACGTAATACCTTCCTTGAAGAACCCGAGCATGCCGCACGCGTCGTGCTCAAATCGCCCCTCTTGTCCAACGCCAAGTTCGTGGCGCTGATGCAGCTGCACCGGGAACGCGACGGCTATGATGTGGCCCATATCGATCTGCAGTATGCCGAGGAGGAAGGGCTCAAGCAGGCGCTCGGGCGTATCTGTGACGAGGCCGAGGAGGCTGCACGTGCAGGCAAGGTGCTGCTGCATCTGACCGACCGTCATCTGCAACCGGGCAAGCTGCCGATTCCGTCGCCGATGGCGGTCGGCGCGATTCACCACCGTCTGATCCGTACCGAACTGCGTACCGATGTGAACCTGCTGGTTGAAACCGCATTGGCGCGTGATCCGCACCAGTGCGCGGTGCTGCTGGGGTTCGGTGCCACGGCGATCTATCCCTATCTCGCCTACGAGGTGATCAACGATCTGATTCGTACCGGCGAGCTTTTGGCCGAACCGCTGGAGGCGTTCAAGCAGTTTCGCAAGGGGATCAACAAGGGACTGATGAAAATCATGTCCAAGATGGGCATCTCCACCGTGGCGTCCTATCGCGGTTCGCAACTCTTTGAAGCGGTGGGGCTGGCGCCCGAAGTCGTTGATCTCTGCTTCTGCGGGGTGGCCAGCCGCATCAAGGGGGCCGGGTTTGCCGATTTTCAGTTCGAGCAGAGCCTGCTTGCCGAGCGGGCCTGGAAGAAACGCCAGCCACTGACTTCGGGCGGCCTGTTCAAGTACATGCACGGTGGGGAATATCACTGCTTCAACCCGGATGTGGTGCAGGCGCTGCAACAGGCGGTCAAAAGCGGTGATTACCGGCACTACAAACGCTATGCCCAGCTCGTCAACGAGCGTCCGGTGGCCTGTCTGCGCGATCTGATGAAAGTGCGTCAGGGGCAGCCGATCGATCTCGATCGGGTCGAGCCGGCGAGTCGCATTCTGTCGCGGTTCGATGGCGCGGCGATGAGTCTCGGCGCCCTGTCCCCCGAGGCCCATGAAGCGCTGGCTCAGGCCATGAACCGTCTGGGCGGGCGCTCCAACTCCGGTGAGGGCGGGGAGGATCCGGCGCGCTATCACAGCGACAAGGTATCCAAGATCAAGCAGATCGCCTCCGGCCGCTTCGGGGTGACCCCCGAATACCTGGTCAATGCCGAGGTTCTGCAGATCAAGGTGGCTCAGGGGGCCAAGCCCGGGGAGGGCGGACAACTGCCGGGCGGCAAGGTCAACGGTCTGATTGCCCGGCTGCGCTATGCGGTGCCCGGGGTAACGCTGATCTCGCCGCCGCCGCATCATGATATCTATTCGATCGAGGATCTGGCCCAGTTGATCTTCGATCTCAAGCAGGTGCACCCCGATGCGCTGGTGTCGGTGAAGCTGGTGTCAGAACCGGGGGTGGGTACCATCGCGGCCGGTGTGGCCAAGGCCTATGCCGACCTGATCACGATCTCGGGCTACGATGGCGGCACCGGTGCTTCGCCGCTGACCTCGATCAAGCATGCCGGTTCGCCCTGGGAGCTGGGGCTGACCGAGGCGCACCAGACCCTGCGGGGCAATGACCTGCGCGGACGGGTACGGCTGCAGACCGATGGCGGCCTGAAAACCGGGCTCGATGTGATCAAGGCCGCGATTCTGGGCGCCGAAAGCTTCGGCTTCGGCACCACGCCGATGATCGCCATGGGCTGCAAGTACCTGCGCATCTGTCATCTCAACAACTGTGCCACCGGCGTAGCCACCCAGGATGAGCACCTGCGTGATCAGCACTTCAAGGGTACGGTGGAGATGATTCAGAACTTCTTCCGCTTTGTCGCCGATGATGTGCGCGAGTGGCTGGCTAGGATCGGTGTCACCAGCCTCGAGGCGTTGATCGGTCGCACCGATCTGCTGGAACTGCTGCCCGGTGACACGCCGCGGCAGCAGCAGCTGGATCTCTCGCCGCTGCTCGACCAGAGCGCGGTGCCGGCGGACAAGCCGCATACCTGTCAGGTGAAGCGCAATCGCCCCTTCGATCAGGGCTATCTCGCCGAACTGATGGTCAATGATTGCCTGCCGGCGATCGCGGCGCGCAGTGGCGGCGCATTCAGTTATCAGATCAGCAACTGCGACCGTTCGATCGGTGCGCGCCTCTCCGGGGAAATCGCCAAGCGTCATGGTAATCAGGGCATGCGCGAGGCGCCGATCACCCTGCAGCTGACCGGTACGGCGGGGCAGAGTTTCGGTGTCTGGAATGCCGGTGGCCTGCACATGTACCTGGAGGGCGATGCCAACGATTACGTGGGCAAGGGCATGGCCGGCGGCAAGCTGGTGATCCGGCCCCAGCGCGGCAGTCAGTTCCGCAGTCAGGAAACCGCGATTATCGGCAACACCTGCTGCTACGGCGCTACCGGCGGTCGTTTGCTGGCGGCCGGTCGTGCCGGGGAGCGCCTTGGCGTGCGTAATTCCGGGGCTCACATCGTGGTCGAGGGAACCGGGGATCACTGCTGTGAATACATGACCGGCGGCATGGTCTGTGTGCTCGGTGACACCGGCTACAACTTCGCCGCCGGCATGACCGGAGGCTTTGCCTTTGTGCTCGACCTTGAGCGCGCCTTTGTCGATCGTTACAACCATGAGCTGGTCGACATTCACCGCATCGATACCGAGCAGATGGAGCCCTACACCAGTTACCTGCTGAACGTGCTGGAAGAGTACGTGGCTGAGACCCAGAGTTCCTGGGGGCACGAGATTCTCGAGGACTTTGACGACTACGTCGGCAAGTTCTGGCTGGTCAAGCCCAAGGCGACCAGTCTGGATCAG
>CAYWUD010000255.1:0-3962 GCA_964461355.1 uncultured Pseudomonadales bacterium
CACATCAATGCCGTCGAACTCCTCCAGAATACGGTTGAAAGTCTGATGTACGGCGACCGGATCACTGACATCACAGACATAGCCACAGGCGCGGGTATTGTGATGTTCACTCAGGTGATCGGCAAAGGCCGCCAGTGGCTCGGCTTCCAGATCCAGCATCGCAATCCAGGCCCCGGCCATGGCAAAACGCTGACTCAGTGCCCGCCCGATACCGGCATTGGCTCCGGTAATCACGACTACCTTGTTGCGAAAAGTCCCCATCGCCGCTCCCCCTGTTGTACTGGGCATCCGCTCCCCCGAGCCGGATGTACTCGCCTAACGGCTACTGTACGTGTATTTCTCCCTTTTTACCTGCCTGACACCAAATCCCATCGCCATCAGTGTCTCCCAACAGGCATCGATCATCGGCGGCGCGCCGCAGAGATAGATCAGATCGGTATCAGGATCGAGGCCGAGATCGCCCAGCTGTTGCTGCACATAACCCAGACGCGCGCCGGACGGAGCCTCGTCCAGACGGCTGTAACAGGGAATAAAATCACCGCCGGCAGCCACCAGCGGCACGAAATCATGCTGATAGAACAGGGCATCGGGACTGCGCGCCCCCATCAGCACCTGAACCTGCGTCCCCTGACGCTGCCACACCAGAAGCTGCGGTAACATCGAGCGATAGGGCGCCAAACCACTGCCGGTGGCGATCAGCAGCAGACGCTCTGGCCGCTGTTCGGGCAACAGCAGTTGACCGAACGGACCGCTGAACTCCAGCGGCGTATCCTCGCTCGCCTGCAACAGGTACTGCGAGGCAAGACCGTCCGGCAGGCAGTGCACCACCAGCTCCAGCAGGCCGCTGGCGGCATAGGCGCTGGGGGCATTGGCCAGACTGTAGCTGCGCCGCACCAGCGCATCGTGCTGCTCGAACTGCAGTGAGATAAACTGCCCGGCCTCGAAGGAAAAGTCCGGCCCATCAAGCAGACGGGCCTCGCCCGGTTCGACCTGAAACTGCCAGATATCCCCGGCCAGACGCTGCTTGTCCAGAATCCGAGCAGCCCAGGATGGACGTGTGACCATCAGCTCTCTCCCGCGGTAGATGCCTGCGCTAAAGCTTAGCAGGGTGACTCCGCAGAGGAGCCGGAGCGCTAGCGCGGTCGCACGTGTCGCGTGGCTGTAGCGGTAAAGGGATCATCGGGCCAATAATGCTTGGGATAACGCCCCTTGAGATCCTTCTTCACCTGCGCATAGGTGGTTCCCCAGAAACTGGCCAGATCCTGAGTCACCTGCACCGGGCGCCTAGCCGGAGAGAGCAGATGCAGCAGCAACGGCACCCGGCCCTCGGCAATGCAGGGGGTTTCGATCAGGCCGAACAGCTCCTGCAACCGGGCGGCCAGTACCGGTTGGCGGGGATCGCCATAATCGATGCGAATCTGTGAACCGCTGGGTACCGCCAGCGTCCGCGGAGCCCAGCGCTCGAGCTGCTGCTGCTGCGACCAGTCAAGCTGCGCCAGCAGGGCGGCGGTCAGATCGATCCGGGCCAGCTGCTCGATGCTGCGGCAGCCGCTGGCAAAGGGACCAAGCCAGAGCGCCAGACGCTCCGTCAGCCCGCGCTCGCTGCAATCGGGAAAAGGAGTATCCAGTGCTTCATTCAGGCCGTGCATAAAGCTCATGCGCTCCTGCAGTTGCCGCGCCGCCGCCGTCCAGTTGAGCACCTGCAGCCCGCGCCGCGCGAGTTCCTGCAACAGGCACCGCTCAATCAGTTCCGGATCCGGATCGGTCAGAGGACGGCGCTCCAGACAGAGTGCGCCCAGACGCAACACCTCTTCGGCGCGCACCCGCTCACGAGCCGCATCCCAGGCCAGCTCTTCGCGCCAGCCCAGACGATCCGCCAGCTGTGCCTGCAACTGCGCACGCTGCAACGGACAGGCCAGAAAGATCCGGGCACTGCTCTGCTCTCGGCGTCCACCGAGGCTGGCCACCATCAGCCAGTCCTGCTCGGCCAGGGGATCACAGTCATCGAGCATCGCCCCCTGCCCACCCGCAAGCTGGTAGGACTGCCCACGGCGCTGCGCGACGCGATCGGGATACGCCCAGAGCAGCAACGATGCAACAAGCTCGGTATCGACTTCTCTCTGTGCGGGCGTACAGCCCAGACGCCGCTGCAACTGCCGACTGTGCTGACGCACCCGCTGCAGCGTGCCCCGATGTACCCGCGCCCCCGCGATCACGTTTCCGGCCAGCGCCTGCACACGCAGCAGCAGATCGGCATGTTCCTGTCCGCGCGGAAAACTCAGTAGATCCCGTTCCTGCAGCAGCGCGGCCAGATCACAGGCCAACGCCTGATCGGCCCCGGCGCCCAGCAGCATGCGGGCCAGACGCGGGTGCAGACCCAGTTCGGCCATCTGCTCGCCCACTGCGGTCAGGCGATACTCCCCCTCGGCCCGCTCCGCCAAGGCCCCCAGCTGCAGGAGCAGCTCCTGCCCCCGCGCCCAGGCCGCCTGGGGGGGGCTGTCCAGCCACTCGAACTCATCCGCGCCACGGGCGCCCCAGGCATACAGCTGCAGCACCAGCGGCGCCAGATCGGCCCCCAGAATCTCGGGCGCCGTCCGTTCCTGCAACTGCTGTTGCTGGCTTTCAGTCCAGAGGCGATAACAGACGCCGGGCGCCAGCCGCCCGGCGCGGCCGCGCCGCTGTTCGGCGGCGGCTCTGGAAACTCGCAGGGTTTCCAGACGCGTCAGCCCCGAGCGCGGATCGAACTGCGGTTGGCGCATCAGGCCGGCATCGATCACGACCTCGACCCCCTCGATGGTCAGACTGCTCTCGGCGATGGCTGTGGCCAGCACCAGCTTGCGCCGCCCCGGCGCCGCCGGCTGGATAGCGCGATCCTGCTCGGCTGCCGACAGATCCCCATACAGCGGTGCCAGATCGACATCGGCCGGCAGATCCTGCAGCAGCTCGGCGGTGCGGCGAATCTCGCCCACGCCGGGCAGAAACAGCAGAATACTGCCCTGATGGGCCGCCAGCGCCCGACGCGCGGTTTCCGCCGCCGCCTGACAGACATCAGCAGGATGCAGGCTGGCCAACGGGCGCTCGCGATAATGCACGGTCACCGGAAAACTGCGCCCGGCACTGATCACCACCGGCGCCTGCAGAAAGTCACCCAGCGCTGCGGTATCCAGGGTCGCCGACATCAGCAGGCGCTTGAGCGGCGGCTCGTCACGGTAGAACTGCTGGCTCTGGGCAGAGAGCACCAGCCCGAGATCCGCTGCCAGCGAACGCTCGTGAAATTCATCGAAAATGATCAGCCCGACCCCCGTGAGCTCGGGGTCGGCCTGCAGCTGGCGCAGCAGAATCCCCTCGGTGACCACTTCAATCTGGGTAGCCGCCGAAATCTTGCTTTCAAGCTGCACCCGATAACCGACCCGTTGGCCCACCGGCTCACCCAGTTCAGCAGCCATGCGCCGCGCCGCCGCCCGTGCGGCCAGGCGCCGAGGCTCGAGCAGCAGAATCTTCTGCCCCGCCAGCCAGGGTGCATCCAGCAGCGCCAGCGGCACCCGCGTGGTTTTCCCTGCCCCGGTCGGGGCCTGCAGGACGACATCGGCATGATCAGACAGACGGGCACAAAGTTCCGGCAGCACCGTCGATACCGGCAGTTCAGGCAGATTCAAAGACATCGGGAGAGACACTAAGCGAAGAAAACAGTGTGCGGGGCCTGCCCGCACACGACAACAGAGACCTTAAGACTCAGCGCGGCTGCTGCGCGCGCTGGGCCAGCAGATCGCGCACCATGCGCGCCAGACCAGGGCGCCAGGAACGCGGATGAATGCCGAAGGTATTGCGCAGCTTGCGACAGGAGAGCGCCGCATTGATACCGGCCAGCAGTTCCGGGGCTTCGCCGGCGGCGACCGGTTGCAGGCTGACCGGCTCCGATGCCTGCTGCAGCGCCAGCTCCTCGCCGACCACGGCGACAAACT